>CALMCD010000277.1 GCA_937863075.1 uncultured Rhodoferax sp.
CATGAAGTTGCGCCCCGCTACGCTAGGGCCTGCGGTGTTGAAGAATTTTTTCATGTGCGAATCATAGTGGGCTTCGCAAAGAAATCACCCCATTACGATCAGCACGTCACCCAACCCACCAACGCCGCCAACGCCGCCGTTTCCGCCCGCAGCACCCGCGCCCCCAGCGTCACGGGGATGAAACCGCGTTCCAAGGCTGCGGCTTCTTCGGTGGGGCTTAATCCGCCTTCTGGCCCAGAAAGCACGGTGGTACTGCATAGCGTGCTATCATTTTTATGATTTTTGATAGCGTGCAGCGATTGCGTGCCTTCTGCCAGCGACAAAATCAAACGCACCGCATCCGAATCTGAATCCGCCTTCTCGCTTTTTTGCAGCCACTGCGCCAGCGTTTGCACGGGGTGAATCGTGGGGACGCGGTTGCCGCCGCATTGTTCGCACGCGGCGATGGCGATGCTTTGCCAATGCGCGACTTTCTTCTCAGCCCGTTCGCCGGATAGCCGCAACACCGTGCGCTCGGTCATCAGCGGTTGAATGCTGGTTACACCCAATTCGGTGGCTTTTTCGATGAGCCAATCCATGCGTTCATTGGCAGGCATTCCGACGGCGAGATGCACTTGGGCTGCTGGCTCGCGGTTGATGGCATGGCACGCGCCGATGCGCACCTGCACCGTGCTGCGCCCCATGTGGGTGATGGTGGCATCCCATTCGCCCGCACCCGTGCCGTCAAACAAGGTGATCGTATCGTTGGGCTGCAAACGCAGCACCTGCACATGGCGGGCGGCAGAGGCGGGTAAATCCAGCACCGTGCCGATCTCCCAAGGTGGTGGGCAATAAAAACGTGGCATGGTTTACTGTGCTTCTATGGTGTTTCGATAGAAACCAAGGCGACATCAAACACCAATGTGGCATTCGGAGGGATGCTGGTTCCGGCTCCGGTTGCGCCGTAGCCCAAATCAGGGGGAATAATCAACATGCGCTGACCGCCCACTTTCATGCCGACCAATCCCTGCTCCCACCCCTGAATCACCTGCCCCGCACCGAGGGTAAAAGTGAACGGCGTTTTGCCCGTACCAATCGAGGTATCGAATTTTTGCCCACGTACATTCAACGCCAAGCCATCAAACAGATAGCCGGTGTAGTTCACGGTGAGCTTGTTGCCTGCGACGGCGGTTTCACCCGTTCCCACCAGCGTGTCGATAACGCGCAAGGTCGTGGGCGGCGGAGCGGGCTTCTCGCCGCCACCACAGCCTGCCAGCAGCAGCGCAAGGGGGGAGGCGAGTAGGCATTGGGTGAAAAATCGGCGCTTCAATGCAACGGTAAAAGAAGGGGATATAGATGAAAACATGGGCTAAATGGTAACCTACTGCCCGCCAACACCATCCAAAAAGCCAGCTTCACCGCCCAATATGGTCGCGCGAAATAATCGCCTTTCCGACTAGGGATTAACCCGAACCCACCCCGCTAAGGGTGTGGAAAGTGGGAAAAATACTGCAAAATAGCACGGTCGTTCTATTTTGCTTGAAATGAAAACCACTTCCACCCGAACCCCCGTTAGCCGCTCACGCCATAAGGGGCTGCAAACCAGAACCTCGATTTTGGATATTGCCCTTGGTTTGGCAAGCCGCTATGGGTTGGAGGGGTTGAGCATTGGTGTACTCGCCGAGGCGATGCACATGAGCAAATCGGGCGTATTTGCCCATTTTGGCTCACGCGAAGAATTGCAAATCGCCGTGATTCGCCACTATTTTTCCCATTTTGAACACGGCGTATTCCGCCCCGCCCTCCAGCAGCCGCGTGGTTTGCCGCGTGTGCGTGCCTTGTTTGCGAACTGGATGCAGCAAGTAGGGCGTGAAATCGAATCCGGCTGTATTTTTATCAGCGGCGCGGTAGATTTTGACGACCGCCCGGGCGCGGTGCGCGATGCACTGGCGCAATCCATGCAAACATGGCTGGCCGCCCTGCACCGCGCGATTGTGCAAGCCCAAGAATGCGGACATCTGCGCCCCGAAGCCGATGCCCAGCAAATCGCCTTTGAAATTCACGGGCTGATTCTCGCCCTGCATTACGAAGCCCGTTTTCTGAAAAACCCCGATGCCATCCAACGCAGCCATCGTGGGTTTGAAACGATTGTGTCATCCCATTCCCTACTTCAGGAATCCAAGGAGTAAACCATGCCCCACTACACCCCTCCCCTGCGCGATATGCAGTTTGTGCTGCACGAAGTGTTTCATGCGGTTGAAGAACTGCGGCACATTCCACGCCATGCCGATTTAGACATCGACACCATCAATTCGGTGCTGGAGGAAGGCGGCAAGTTTGCGAAAGAAATCATCTTTCCGCTGAACCAGTCGGGTGATGCCGAAGGGTGTACTTACGATAGGCAAGATCACAGCGTCAGCACGCCCAGCGGGTTTGCCGAGGCGTATCGCCAATTTCGGGAAGCGGGTTGGACGGGCTTGGCGTGCCAAGCGGAATTTGGCGGGCAGGGGCTGCCGATTGTGCTGAATCAGGCGTTTTATGAAATGCTCAATAGCGCGAATCAGGCATGGGCGATGTACCCCGGACTCACACACGGAGCTTATGCGGCACTCGAAGCGCACGGCACGCCCGAGCAAAAATCCACCTACCTGCCCAAAATGACCAGCGGCGAGTGGACGGGAACCATGTGCCTGACCGAACCCCATTGCGGAACCGATTTAGGCTTAATGCGCACCAAGGCCGA
>CALMCD010000278.1 GCA_937863075.1 uncultured Rhodoferax sp.
TTAGCAGCGGAAGCGGGCTTCTCGGCTTTTTCCGCTTTGTCGGTTTTCTCTACTTTTTTGGTTTCTTTGGCTTCTTTCGCGTCTTTGGCGGGTTTAGCATCTTTAGCGGCACAGGCTTTACCAGCGCGAGCCTTGTTGCCCTTGGCTTTGGCATCGGCTTCGGTCATGTATTCGCCGTCTTTGGTTTTGCCGTAATCTTTGCTATCTTCGCAATGGTAAATTTTGGATTTATTATTCACCCACACTTTACCTTCACCACCGCCCGGAGCGACAGGAACCTCGGCTTTGGCGGGTTTAGCGGCTTTATCGGTTTTAGCAGCGGGTGCAGATGCGGCAGGGGCAGCAGCCGTAGCGCTGGCTTTTACGGCAGGAGGGGGCGCTTCAGCGAAAGCAGAAGCAGCAAACAGCAAACCAAGCGCGAGGCTCAAAGCACGGATCGAAGTTTTCATGGGTAGTTCCTTGGGTAAAAACGGTTTCAACGATTGAAGTCCTATTCACGTAACGTAGATTACGCTAAATTGTTGACAATAGGAAGACAAGAAAGATAGAAAAAAACCCTCCCCCCTACCATCGAAAGGATGTACCGATGAAACCCTTGATTGTGGAAGGCAACCTGCTTGATCAAAATGTAGATGTGATTGTGAATGCGTGGAATCGCAACATCATTCCGTGGTGGCTACTCTTGCCGCAGGGTGTATCGGGTGCGATTAAAAAATGCGCCGGATACGCACCGTTCTGGGAATTGGGTCGTATGGGCGCGATTCCGCTGGGGGGTGCGGTGCAAACATCCGCCGGACGCTTGCCTTATAAGCGCATCATCCACGTAGCGGGTATTAGCATGTGGTGGCGGTCATCGCGGCAATCGGTGCAGGATTCGGTGGCTTCGGCGATGGGGCTGGTGCATCAACACGGTTATCAATCGGTGGCATTTCCCATCATCGGTGCGGGAACGGGCGGCGCGGGTGAAGAAGGCGCGTTGCAATGGATGCTCGAAGCCTTCCAACCGATTCAATCATCCGCGCGGGTGGTGGTGGTGCGCTATCGAATCTAGCAACATCGTCCTATTCACATCCCCAATCTGCGTTTTGCCACACAGTGCCATCGTAATATCCATTTCTTTGCGGATGATTTCGAGCGCTTTGGTCACGCCTGCTTCGCCCATTGCGCCCAAGCCGTAGATGAACGCGCGTCCGATGTAAACGCCCTTCGCACCCAGCGCAACCGCCTTCAACACATCTTGACCGCTGCGCACGCCACCATCCATGTGGATTTCGATGTCTTTGCCCACGGCATCGACAATGCGCGGCAGGGCTTGGATGCTGGATTCGGCTCCGTCCAACTGCCGCCCGCCGTGGTTCGAGACGATGAGCGCATCCGCCCCCGTTTCCACGGCAAGGCGGGCATCTTCCACATCTTGAATGCCCTTCAAAATCAGCTTGCCGCCCCAGCGTTTTTTAATCCATTCCACATCAGCCCAATTCAGGGTGGGGTCGAATTGTTTCGCCGTCCATTCGCTTAACGAACCCATATCCGCCACACCCGTAACATGCCCGACGATATTGCCAAAGCCTCGGCGTGGCGTGCCCAACATGCCCAGCCCCCAACGCGGCTTGGTCATCAGGTTCAAGATGGTGGAAAGCGTGGGTTTGGGTGGGGCGCTCAAGCCATTTTTTAAATCTTTGTGGCGTTGTCCCAAAATCTGCAAATCCAAAGTCAGCACCAGTGCGGAACAATTCGCGGCTTTGGCGCGGTCAATCAGACGTTCCATAAACCCACGGTCGCGCATCACATAGACCTGAAACCAAAACGGATGGTTATTCGTTCCGGCGGCTACATCTTCAATCGAGCAAATGCTCATGGTGGAAAGCGTAAACGGCACACCGAATTTTTTGGCGGCATTGGCGGCGCAGATTTCACCATCGGCGTGCTGCATTCCGGTTAAACCCACGGGCGCAAGGGCGACGGGCATGGCGACTTTTTGCCCAATCAAGGTGCTTTCGGTGCTGCGATGTTCTACGTTAATCGCCACACGCTGGCGCAGTTTGATTTTTTGAAAATCCGATTCATTGGCGCGGTACGTGGATTCCGTCCACGAGCCGGAATCGGCATAGTCATAAAACATACGCGGCACGCGCTTTTGCGCCAAAACACGCAGGTCTTCGATGTTGGTGATAACGGTCATGGTGTTGTCTCCTCTTGGGGGTGGTGGGTTCGATTGTTACCGTGTTAAATTGTTGCAGCGCAATACACAAGAGCGCAAAATGGCGTTCCCTTATTCCACGGAACCGGCTCATTCGTACCGGGCTTAATTTGTGTCTTCATCATCTTCTCATTCAACGCAATCCTCATTAACCGCACTCACACTGGGTGCGATTGGTGTGGTGTATGGCGATATTGGAACCAGTGTCCTCTATGCCGTCAAAGAAGTTTTTGGTTCAGGTCATGTCCCCTTTACTCCCGACAATGTATATGGAATTTTGTCCATTTTCTTCTGGACATTAACGGTTATTGTTTCGATCAAATACGTAGCCTTGGTGCTGCGTGCCGACAACCACGGCGAAGGCGGACTGGTGGCGATGCT
>CALMCD010000279.1 GCA_937863075.1 uncultured Rhodoferax sp.
ATGTCAAAGAATTGGTAACCCACCATGTTGGCGGATATTTGAAGATTGCGCCCGAGCATACCGAATCCGCGCCACTTTCTAAAATGATGAAACCCGGAATTGGAGCATATGACCAATTCAAAAAGTTATTCGATAAATTTTCGTTAGAAGCGGGTAAAAAACAATTTCTGATTCCGTATTTTATTGCCGCCCATCCGGGAACGAGCGATGAGGATATGATGAATCTCGCTATTTGGCTCAAGAAAAATAGTTTTCGCGCCGACCAAGTGCAAACTTTTTATCCCAGCCCAATGGCGAGCGCAACGGCGATGTACCACACGGGGCGTAATCCGCTGCGTAAAATTCACCGCATTGCCGAAAGCGATGAAGAAAATGTGGATGTCGTGCGCGGAGAAAAACGCCGCCGTCTGCATAAAGCCTTTTTGCGTTACCACGATCCGGCGAATTGGCCTTTATTGCGCGAGGCATTGAAAAATATGGGGCGTGCCGATTTAATTGGTAATGGAAAACACCATTTAATTCCCACGTATCAGCCGATAGCTTCGCAATCCACGCAATCGACCGCGAAAAAACCTGCGTCAATCCATAAACCCAATCAACCGATTAAAGGGCGCGTTTTAACGCAGCATACGGGTTTACCACCGCGTAAAAAATAATGCTTTGATGTAATGAATTATCCGATTGGTGTATTTGATAGCGGCATCGGCGGTTTGAGCATTTTGCGGGCGCTGTATGCGGAATTGCCGCTAGAACGCTTTGTGTATGTCGCCGATAGCGCCCATAACCCTTACGGTGAGCGCGATGAGGCGCATATTGAAGCGCGTTCGATGGCAATTACGCGGTATTTAATCGAACAGCATCGCATTAAAGCACTGGTTATTGCGTGCAATACGGCTACAGCAGCGGCGGTGCATATTGTGCGGGCGCATTTTCCAAAACTACCCATTATTGGATTAGAACCCGCACTCAAACCCGCTGCACAATTCAGTCAAACCAAAATAGTCGGGGTGATGGCGACACGCGGCACGCTGCAAAGCGCTAAATTTCGCCATTTATTGGAATCGCTTTCCGATCAAGCGCATTTCATTCCCGTCGCGTGCGATGGTCTAGCGGCTGCGATTGAAGCCGATGATGCTATGAAAATCAAATCACTCTGTGTAGACTACACGGGCGTTTTAGCCGATGTCGATACGCTGGTGTTGGGCTGCACACATTACCCGCTGGTGGCTGATGTGTTGCAAGAATTGGTAGGGGAGCGGGTGAGGTTAATCGAAGCCGGCATCCCCGTCGCCCGCCAAACACGGCGTTTGTTGGAGGAACGCCAGCAGCTCGCCACCACCGCGCCGACAGAGGCCGATAGGTTTATCAGCACCGGAGACGCGCAATCCTTGGAACGCGCCGTTCAGCGGTGGTTGCAGCCCCATCACCCCCGCGCGTCGCTCCAGCGTAAATGGCAGGTGTCGTCGCCGTTGTAGACGGTCTCGCCATTGCTGCGCACGCAATAATGCGGCGATACGATCATGGAATCAAAAACCATGCCCTCCCCAATGCGGGTGTATTCCAGCAGCACACTTTGCCGCACTTGGGCGTGGGCGCGAATGTGGCAACCGTGTCCAATCCAACACGGGCCAATAATGTGCGCACCCGCTTCTATTCGCACGCCCGAACCAATATAAACCGACCCTTCAATGGTGACGTTATCCCAATCGATACGGGTATTTAATCCGATCCAGATATTGGGGCGCACCTCGCGTCCGGGCATGGGGATATTCGGCAATTCTCCACGTAAAACCCGTTGTAAAACGTGCCAATAATCGCTGGTACGCCCAATATCCACCCAATGAAAGGCGCGGTTTTGGGCGAAAAAGGGATAATTTTTTTCCACCAATAACGGAAATAAATCCGCGCCAATATCAAACGCACGCTGCGGCGGAATTAAAGCGATTGCTTCCGGCTCTAGCAAATAAATGCCCGTGCTGGCGAGGTTGGATTGCGCTTGTTCCGGCGTGGGCTTTTCTTGAAACGATTGAATACGCCCATCGGCATCCGTCACCACGATGCCATAGTTTTGCACCTGCTGCGGCGCAACTGGCAGCACGGCAACGCTGGCGACTGCGCCTTTTTCGCGGTGTTCTTGCACGGCGGCGGTGATGTCTAAATCAATCAAGGCATCGCCGCAGACGACCAGCGTGGTTTCATCAAAAAAGCCCGAAAAATCCTGAATATGCCGCATTCCCCCCGCCGAACCTTTGGGGCGCGGCACGATGTCGCCTTTATCCACAGCACCTTCGTAGGAATAGCCAATTTCCACCCCCCAGCGGCTGCCGTCGCCGAAATAGGCTTCAATTTTTTGGTGATGAAACGCCACGTTCACCATAATTTCCCGCACCCCGTGACGCGCCATGTGGATGATGATGTATTCCATCACCGGCTTGCCCAGAATCGGAATCATGGGTTTGGGCATATCGTTGGTCAGCGGACGCACGCGCGTTCCCTGACCCGCCGCCAGAATCATGCCTTTGGTCATCGGGTAATGCGTCCGTAAGTATCTTCCAACCGCACAATATCGTCTTCACCCAGATACGCGCCCGATTGCACCTCAATGATTTCCAGCGGAATTTTGCCCGGGTTCGATAAGCGATGCACCTGCCCCAGCGGGATATAGGTGCTTTGGTTTTCGCTCAACAAAATGACTTTATCGCCATTGGTGACTTCCGCCGTACCGCTGACGACCACCCAATGTTCGGCGCGGTGGTGGTGCTTTTGCAGGCTTAACGATGCACCGGGTTTCACCACAATGCGTTTTACTTGAAAGCGTTCACCGCTATCGACCAAATCGTAACTACCCCAAGGCCGCGCAACGTGCCGATGGTGCAAGGCCTGCTGCACGCCCTGCGCTTCCAGTGCAGCGACTACGTTTTTCACTTGCTCACAAGCATTGGCGTTGGCGACTAGCACGGCATCCACCGTGTCGATGATGATGGTGTTTTCCATGCCCAACGCAATCACCGGACGAACCGCCTTGCTTTGCGCATAAACAAAGGTTTTACTGCTATTAAAAACGTAGCCATTGCCTTCTACGCGGTTGCCTTGGTCATCGGCGGGGGTTAGGTCGCCGACGGCATTCCAGCTTCCCACATCGCTCCACGCTGAGGAAAACGGCAGTACCACGACGTTATCGGCTTTTTCCATGACGGCGTAATCAATGCTTTCTGAACGGCAGCGCGAAAAACCGAATTCCCCCAAATGGCAGAAATTGCTATCGACCGAATCCAGCGAACCCATCGCCTGCGTTTCGACCGCTTCGTTACAGGCTTCTAAAATATCGGGGCAATGTTGGCGTTGCGCTTCCAACAAGGTACTGGCTTTGCATAAAAAGATGCCCGCGTTCCACAAATAACCGCCTTCTAAGAGCATGGCCTGTGCGCGTTCGGCATGGGGTTTTTCGACGAAGCGCAGCACGCGGTTATTTTCCCCTTGCTGGATGTAGCCATACGCCGTGCTGGGAAAACTGGGCGTTACGCCAAACGTCACGATATGGCCAGCCTGCGCGAGGGGGATGCCCGCTTCAACCATACGCGCAAAGGCTTGGTTATCGGGGATATGGTGGTCGGCGGGGAGGAATAGCAGCAAAGCATCCGCAGCCGCATTCAAAGCCGCTACCGCCATTGCCGCAGCGGTATTGCGGGGCGTGGGTTCGAGCAAAATCGTGGTTTTGGTCTGGGCGTGGAGCTTGGCGGCGTTGATACATTCCTGCACCAAGAAACGGTGGTCGTGGGCTGCCACAATCAGCTGCTCGTGGGAGAGAGTGGCAGCGCGTTCCAACGTCAATTGCAACAGGCTTTTGCCATGCAGCAAAGGCACAAACTGTTTCGGCAGTGCCTTGCGCGAAAGCGGCCACAGGCGCGTGCCACTGCCACCGCACATAATCACCGAGATCAACGATTTCATTGCAGGTAAAAACGAAGGTAAAGACGAAGGTATAGGAGAGGAAGTATTGATGTTCACGTTATTCAAAAAGATATTGACCGTTGTCGCGCTCACGGCGCTGACCTGTACGGGCTGCGGTGGGGGTGGCTCTACGGGGACAACGGCGATTAGCACCCCCGCGACCCGATTGGTGGGGGAGATTATTGCAAACCCCGACCAGTTGGCAAGTTCTAGCCTGCGGGTGAATGCAACTTATTCGGGCGATGTGGCAACCGTTCCGGCGCTTCATGCTTGGTCTAGCAGCTTTCACGCGC
>CALMCD010000280.1 GCA_937863075.1 uncultured Rhodoferax sp.
GATAATCCGCGCATGGCACTTATTACTTTATTGAACGCTCAACTGGCTTTTGGGCACGTCCCCCTTCTCGATCACGCGGATTTTTCACTGGAAACGCAAGAACGTGTGGGCTTAATTGGGCGCAATGGCGCGGGCAAATCGTCCATGCTCAAAATTTTGGGCGGACTTGAAAAACCCGACGACGGCACGGTTCAAGTGCAAGGCGGAACGCGCATTGCTTACGTCGCCCAAGAACCGATTTTGGATGCAGATGCTACGGTTTTCGTAGCTGTCCGTGCAGGACTGGAGCGCGTTATCAGCCTAATTGCCCAATACTGCGAAGGTGTGGGCGATTTGGATTCGATGCAAACCGAAATCGAAACCTTGGACGGCTGGAACTGGGAACAGCGCGTGAGCGAAACCCTGCAACGCCTGCATTTGAACCCCGAAGCCATCGTCAAAGATTTATCCGGTGGCACGAAAAAGCGCGTGGCTTTGGCGCAGGCGTTGGTCGCGCAGCCGGATGTGTTGTTGCTCGATGAACCCACCAATCATTTGGATTTGGATAGCATCGAATGGCTAGAAGGATTGTTGGTCGATTTCAAGGGCAGCATCATCACGGTGACGCATGACCGTTCGTTTTTGGATAACGTCGCCACCCGCATTGTGGAATTGGATCGCGGCAAGCTGCTGTCGTACCCGGGTAATTTTGCGGCCTATTTAACGCAAAAAGCAGAGCAGTTAGCGCAAGAAGCGGTGATTTCCGCCCGCGCCGATAAATTGTTGGCACAAGAGGAAATCTGGATTCGCAAAGGCGTAGAAGCCCGCCGCACCCGCGCCCAAGCCCGTATCGAACGCCTTGGCAAACTCCGCGCCGAACACGCCGCCCGCCGCACCGCACAAGGTAGCGTCAAAATGGATGTTGCCAGCGGTGGATTAAGCGGTAAATTGGTCGCCGAACTCACGCACGTATCGAAATCGTTTGGCGACAAAATGATTGTGCGGGATTTTTCTGCCACCATTTTGCGCGGCGACAAAATCGGTTTGCTCGGCCCGAATGGTGCGGGTAAAACCACGCTGTTAAAACTTATTTTGGGTGAATTGAAAGCCAATCCCGCGCCCGCCAACGCGCCGCAACCCGAACCCGGTGAAAGCCCGTGGGGAACGGTGCGGCAAGGCGCAAACGTCACGGTGGCATATTTCGACCAAATGCGCAACGCGCTGGATTTGGATGCCTCGCTGGAAGATTTCATCAGCCCGGGCAGTGAATGGATTGAAATCGGCAACCAGAAAAAGCACGTTAAAAGCTATTTGGGCGACTTCTTATTCTCACCCGCCCGCGCCCATTCGCCCGTGCGCTCGCTCTCCGGTGGCGAACGCAATCGTTTGTTGTTGGCGCGATTATTCGCCCGCCCCGCCAACGTGCTGGTGTTGGATGAACCGACCAACGATTTGGACATCGACACGCTGGAATTGTTAGAAGACCTGCTGCAAAACTA
>CALMCD010000281.1 GCA_937863075.1 uncultured Rhodoferax sp.
TGCAATTCTTTTTTCAGCTTGGGTGATGTGTTGGCTTTGGATTTGGGTGCTGGCGTGGCTGCGGCAACGGGTGGCGGAGCGGCGAGCGCTTTGGCGGCTTCCTTTGCCGCTTCTTTGACCGATTCCTTTACCGCTTCGCGCTGGCGCTTGGCTTCGTCTAACAAATAGCGCTGGTAATCATCCAAATCGCCATCAAAGGGTTCGACCCCGCCGCGTGACACCATCCAAAACTCATCGCACACCGAACGCAACAGCGCACGATCATGGCTCACCAGCATCACCGTGCCTTCAAATTCGTTCAACGCCATTGCCAAGGCTTCGCGCGTTGCCAAATCCAAATGATTCGTTGGCTCATCCAAGAGCAGCAGATTCGGACGTTGCCACACCATCATGCACAAAACCAGCCGCGCTTTTTCGCCGCCGCTCATGCTGCCGACGGTTTGCTTGACCATATCGCCCGAAAAGTTGAACGTACCCAAGAAACTGCGCAAATCTTGCTCGCGCGTGGCTTGTCCTGCTATCTTTCCCATAGCAGTAAACTCACGCACCATGCGGATCATGTGTTCAAGGGGCGTATCGGCGGGGCGCAGCACATCCAATTCTTGCTGGGCAAAGTAGCCGATATTCAAGCCCTTGCCTTCGGTAATCTCGCCTTCAATCGCCGCCAAATCGCGGGCAATGGTTTTGACGACGGTCGATTTACCCTGTCCATTTGCACCCAAAATACCAATCCGCTGACCCGCCAGCACCGATTTGTTGATGTTGCGCACAATCACCGTGGGCGGCGTGCCAGCCGGAGCGTCTTCCAGCGGCGGATAGCCCACGCTCACGTTGCTCATAGAAAGCATGGGGTTGGGCAGATTGGCGGGTTCTTTGAATTCAAACGTGAAATCGGCTTCGGACAGCAACGGCGCGATTTTCTCCATGCGGTCAAGGGCTTTGACGCGGCTTTGCGCTTGTTTCGCCTTACTCGCCTTGGCTTTGAAGCGGGCAATGAACTTTTGCAAATGCGCGATTTTGTCCTGTTGTTTGGCAAAAGCGGATTGTTGCAGTTCGAGTTTCTCGGCCCGCATATCCTCAAACTTGCTGTAATTGCCGCCGTAGCGCACCAGCTTGGCAGAATCAATATGCAGCGTGACGTTGGTGACCGCATCCAAAAATTCGCGGTCATGGCTGATGACAATCATCGTGCCTTCGTACTTTTGCAGCCACGCTTCCAGCCACACCAGCGCATCCAAATCCAAGTGATTGGTCGGTTCATCAAGCAGCAGCAAATCGGACGGACACATCAACGCCCGCGCCAACTGCAAGCGCATCCGCCAACCGCCGGAAAAGCTGTTCACGGGATTATTCAATTCGGTGGTTTTGAAACCCAATCCCAAAATCAAGGCTTGCGCACGCGCGGCGGCATCGTACTCGCCGGCATCGTGCAGCGCGGTGTAGGCGTGCGCCATGCGTTCGTAATCTTCTTCGGTCGCTTCAGCGGCGGTCACTTCTTGGCGGGCAGCGAGCAGATTCACATCGCCCTCCACCACAAAATCGGTCGCGGGCTGGTCGGTTTCCGGCATATCCTGCGCGACTTGTCCCATGCGCCACTGGGCGGGGATGCTGTATTCGCCAGAATCTTCGTGCAATTTGCCCGTAAATACCGCGAAAAGGGAGGATTTACCCGCCCCATTGCGTCCGACAAGCCCCACTTTTTCACCTGGATTCAGGGTGACATTGGCGCTATCCAGCAGCACTTTCGCGCCACGGCGCAGGGTTAGGTTTTTGAGGGTAATCAT
>CALMCD010000282.1 GCA_937863075.1 uncultured Rhodoferax sp.
CGAACTCCTCGCTTTAGCTTGGAAGGCTAAGGTATTACCACTATACGAACCCCGCGCGGATTCTTCCTTATTGGTGGAGAGGGCTGGATTCGAACCAGCGTACTCGTAAGAGGGCAGATTTACAGTCTGCTGCCATTAACCACTCGGCCACCTCTCCTAGGTGAGTCCCAAATTATGCCACCAAGAAAACCCTTATGCACGATTTTTGCAAAAAAATTTATTTTTCTTTGCGATCACGCCATGCACGGGCCTTTCCAAAGTGTCCACACCCGATAAACGGCTGCGGTGGACGCAATGCCGATAGCGGCGATGGATGATTCGCCGTCAGCACCAAATGCCGTGTACCGTCAATCAAAGTTTGTTTGCTTTGAGCGTGCGCCCCCCACAGCATAAAAACAGCGGGTTGTGCTTCATCCGATACTTTCCGAATAATAGCATCGGTCAATAGTTCCCACCCCTTTCCTGCATGGCTGGCGGGCTGGCCTTCTTCTACCGTCAAGCAGGTATTGAGCAATAAAACCCCTTTTTTCGCCCAATGCACCAAGCTGCCACCGGGGTGGGGAAAGGCGGGGAATGGCGTTCCTAAATCCCGCTCCAATTCCTTGAAGATATTGCGCAACGAAGGCGGCAACGCCACGCCGGGCGCAACCGAAAACGCCAGCCCCTCCGCCTGCCCGCGCCCGTGGTATGGGTCTTGCCCCAGAATCACCACGCGCACCGATTCGGGCGGAGTCAGTTCCAACGCCCGCAGCGGCTGCGGTGGAAAAATCGTCGCCCCCGCTTCTAGGCGCGTTTCCAGAAATTCGAGCAACGCTTCCCCTTCGGTGGACATGAAAAAATCCTCCACCAAAGGCGACCACCCCTCGGCAACCGTCCATTCGGTAGGGTCTGCCGCTTCCAACTGCGTCATGGTGCGGCAGTAAACAAATCGGCCAATGCTTTTCCGGGTTCTTTGGCTCGCATGAACGCCTCGCCGACTAAAAAGGCATTCACACCCGCTGCCCCCATCCGCAGCACATCGTCGCGCGTCGAAATACCGCTTTCAGTGACGAGTACGCGATCCGCCGGAATCTGTGCTTTCAGGGTGAGTGTGGTCTCCAAACTCACCTCAAACGTCTTCAAATTGCGGTTATTGATGCCGATTAACGGCGTTTTCAGCTTCAATGCCCGTTCCAATTCGGCTTCATCATGCACTTCCACCAGCACCGCCATATCCAAACTGCGGGCGATGGCTTCAAAGGTTTTCATTTGCGCATCGTCCAAGCAAGCGGCGATCAGCAAAATGCAATCCGCCCCCATCGCACGCGATTCGTAGATTTGGTACGCATCGACCATGAAATCCTTGCGCAGCACCGGCAACTGGCATGAAGCACGCGCCTGCTTCAAATAATCCACTTGCCCTTGGAAGAATTGCTTATCCGTCAGCACGGAAAGGCACGCCGCACCCCCTTCGGCGTAGGATTGGGCGATGTCGGCGGGAATAAAATCCTCCCGAATCACGCCTTTGGATGGGCTGGCTTTTTTAATTTCCGCAATCACGGCGGGTTTGCCTGCGGCGATTTTGGCTTTTAATGCGCCCACAAAATCCCGCGTCAATACGCGCGATTCGGCATCGGCACGCATCGCCTCGAAAGACATGCGCTGCTTCGCCGCCTCCACCTCTTGGTGCTTAACGGCTACGATTTGGTTCAAAATATCACTCATGATTCGATTTCGGCTTTTCGCCGTCCTTCAAAACTTTAACGATGGTGCGGCGCATGATTTCGCCTGCCACCAAAAAGAACAGGGAAATACCCAGCGCAATCCAAGCGCCTTCATTTTGCAAAATGGGTGGCATATCAACCTTCACCCAGCGTTTGGGTTAATTGAGAAAACTGCGTTAATTTGGCTTTAGCCGCTCCTGATTCGATAGCTGCTCGTGCTTGCTGGATGCCGGCTGCAACCGAATTGACTACATTAGCAGCATACAACGCAACACCCGCGTTCAAAACCACAATATCCTTGGCGGGGCTGCTGTGGTTATCCAAAACACCCATCAACATGGCTTTGGAATCTTCGGGCGTTTCCACACGCAGCGCACGGTTGCTGACCATGTTCATACCAAAATCTTCGGGGTGGATTTCGTATTCGGTAATCACGCCGTCTTTCAATTCGCCGACCAGTGTGGACGCGCCGAGGCTCACCTCATCCATCCCATCGCGCCCATAGACCACCAAGGCGTGATTTGCGCCCAACCGTTGCAGCGCCCGCACCTGAATGCCGACCAAATCGGCATGGAACACACCCATCAAAATGTTGGGAGCGCCAGCGGGGTTGGTCAAAGGCCCCAAGATATTAAAAATCGTTCTAACGCCCATTTCACGCCGTACTGGAGCTACGTTTTTCATAGCAGGATGGTGATTTGGTGCGAACATAAAACCCAATCCGGCTTGGGCGATGCAATCCGCAATCGAAGCGGGTGGCAGGTTGATATTCACGCCCAAGGCTTCCAACACATCGGCGCTACCGCTTTTGCTGCTGACGCTGCGCCCGCCGTGTTTGCTGACCTTCGCGCCCGCCGCCGCCGCCACGAACATGGAGCAAGTCGAGATATTGAAGGTATGCGAACCATCGCCGCCCGTGCCGACAATATCGACCAAATGCGTGGTATCCGCCACTTCGACCTTGGTGGAAAACTCGCGCATCACTTGGGCTGCGGCGGTGATTTCGCCAATCGTTTCCTTTTTCACGCGCAAACCCGTGATGATGGCGGCAATCATGACGGGAGACACTTCACCCGCCATGATTTGCCGCATCAAACTCAGCATTTCGTCGTGAAAAATCTCGCGGTGTTCAATGGTACGTTGCAGGGCTTGTTGCGGCGTAAAGAGAGGGAGAGAGGTTGTCATTAGGATTCCACAATCATTTCTTCTAACATTTTGATGAAATTGATTTTGCGTTTGAAGGTGGTTTTCCA
>CALMCD010000283.1 GCA_937863075.1 uncultured Rhodoferax sp.
TTCGCCGATGCGTCCTTCGCCTACCAAGGTGCGGGGCGGGGTTTGGATTGGGGCATTTTGTTGGATTTGGAACGCTGGGTGCAAGAAGGGCTGCAACCCGATTTAACGATTTGGTTCGATTTACCCGCCGATATTGCCGCCCAGCGTTTGGCGGGTGCGCGGATGCCGGATCGGTTTGAATCGCAACCGCAATCGTTTTTTGAAACGGTTTCCAACGGCTATGCGCGGCGTATGGCAGAAAATCCGCAGCGCTTTGCCCGAATCAACGCGAATCAAACGCCGGAACAGGTTTGGCTGGATGTGGAAAAAGCGGTGATGGAACAAAGCTTTTGAAAAGGTTTTTGAAATGGCATTTACCAATCAATTCAAATCGTTAGCAGCGGTTTTGAAGTATTACCAAATTCACTACAAAGAAGCCGATTTTGCTATCATTAAAACGGCTACCTTGAATGAATCGGTACGGCAGGATATTATTTTCACCCTGCGCGAAGTGGCTTATGATGTATCCGAAGCGGCAATTTGTGAAAATTTAATCTACCCTATCCTCAAAGAAGCGTGGAAATTGTATTCGGATATTTTCGCTATTTGGAGCCATGCCGCACTGGAATACGATGATGAATTAAGCGGTATTCCTGATTATTTAATCTCCAAACGTTCGGATTTAGGAAAAATCATTTTTGATTCGCCTTTGCTTGCTGTGGTAGAGGCGAAGAAAGACAATTTCTCAGCAGGCTGGGCGCAATGTGCCACCGAAATGGTAGCAATTCAAAAAATAAATAACAATTCGGCTTTGGGTGTTTATGGCATTGTCTCCAACGGTGAAATCTGGGAAATTGCCATGTTAAAAAATCAACAATTTACCTTCTATCCCAAACGCTTTGTGATTGAAGCCTTGGACGATTTATTCAATATGCTGGTTTCCATGTTAGAAATATGCAAAATGCAATTAACACCTCAAGGTTCAATGTGAAGCCAGATGCACAACAGCCTTGGATTGCCGCCCAAACCCAGCATTTACTCGCCCAACGCGGACACGCTTGGC
>CALMCD010000284.1 GCA_937863075.1 uncultured Rhodoferax sp.
TAAAGGCTCGGTGCGCGTGGGTGGTGACAAGTTTGATGAGGCCATCATCAACTACATTCGGCGCAACTACGGTATGTTGATTGGTGAGCCTACCGCTGAAAATATCAAAAAACGGATTGGCTCTGCCTTCCCGGGTTCTGAGATTAAAGAGATGGAAGTGCGCGGGCGCAATCTGTCCGAAGGCGTGCCACGCAGCTTTACCATCTCCAGCAACGAGATATTGGAAGCGCTGACCGACCCGCTCAACAACATCGTTTCCGCCGTCAAAAACGCGCTCGAACAAACACCGCCTGAACTGGGTGCGGATATTGCCGATCGCGGCATGATGCTGACGGGTGGCGGCGCGTTGCTGCGTGATTTGGATCGCCTGTTGTCAGAAGAAACCGGCTTGCCCGTACTGGTCGCCGAAGACCCACTCACTTGCGTGGTGCGCGGTTGTGGCATCGCTCTGGAGCAAATGGATCGCTTGGGCGGCTCCATTTTCACCAAAGAATAAGTGCTTTCGTCCGCAAAGCCGTAAGGGTCGGAGATGCCACTGGGTGCGCTGGGCAGCAATCCTCCCCCGTTCTTTCGTCAGGGGCCTTCGGCACTCTCCCGATTGCTGATTGGGAGTGCGTTAGCCATCCTGCTGATGGTGGCCGATGCACGCTTCAAAATGATGCAGCCTTTGCGGGTGGCGCTAGCGACTGCGTTGTACCCCATGCAATGGCTGGCGATGCGTCCGGTGCAGATGGTGCGCGATGCGAATCAGTATTTCGTTGCATCCCGTGCCACGCACACCGATTGGGAGGCGATGAAAAAACGCTACAGCGAACAATCGCTGCGTGCCAACCAAGTCGAACAACTCCAGCTCGAAAACGAACAACTGCGCAAGCTGCTGGGTCTGCGCGTGCGTTTTGATACGGCGGCTATTACCGCGCAAGTGGTGTACGATGCCGCCGATTCCTACATCCGCAAAGTCATTATTGACCGAGGCTTGACCGACAAAGTGCAGCTCGGTTCCCCCGTGGTGGATGAAGCCGGCATCATCGGACAAGTCACGCGGGTGTACCCATTCACCAGCGAAGTGACCCTGATTACCAACCAAGATCACCCCGTTCCGGTACTCAATACCCGCACCAGTGTGCGCGGTGTGGTGTTTGGGGATGGAACATTGCGTGCGGGCGCTATGGAGTTGCGTTTTGTCGCCGCGAATGTCGATATCGCAGAAGGTGATTTACTCGCCACCAGTGGCATGGATGGCTTGTATCCACCCGGCCTGCCCGTCGCGCGGGTGATGCGGGTAGAGCGCAATGCGGATACGATGTTTGCACGCATCTACTGCACGCCGGTGGCCTTGGTTGCGGGGTCGTACCATGTGTTGGTGTTAGCCCCTTTCCCCCCCTCCACCCCGCCTACCCCCTAGGCTGCATAGGTTGTGCTGTCATGATTCCCTCTTCTGGCCCCCAGTTGCTCCTTCCGGTCAAGCCGTGGTTTATCGGGCTGAGCCTGTTTGCGGGGTTGCTGCTGAATATGCTACAAAACATGAGTTTGTGGGGACAATCCACTTGGCTCCCTGATTGGCTATCGGTCATCTTGGTGTTTTGGGTCATCCACCAACCACGGCATATCGGGATTGGGTTCGCCTTCGTCTTGGGCTTGTTGATGGATGTACACCAAGGTGGCTTATTGGGTGCGCACGCCCTCGCTTATTCGGTACTGAGTTATTTCACCACCACGCTGCATCGGCGGCTGTTGTGGTTTCCGTTGCTGGCGCAGGCGTTGCAGATTTTCCCCTTGTTTGCATTGACGCACGCGGTAGAAATCATGGCACGTATGGTGAATGGCGATGCTTTTCCCGATTGGACTTTATTATTCGCCCCTTGTCTGGAAGCCATACTCTGGCCTCTGTGCAGCCTGATCTTGCTTGCACCCCAGTTACGCGCCCCCGACACCGATGCAAATCGTCCTCTTTAGTTGGGATTGGTGATGATTGAACTACGCGACATAGCCGCCGATTTGGCCCGTTTTCGTATCCGCATTTTTGCGATCGGTATGTTGGTGGTGGCGTGTTTTAGCCTGCTGGTAGGACGTTTGGTGTACCTGCAAGTGATGCGCCACGAAGACCTCAAAACACAAGCCGAAAATAACCGTACCGCCGTATTGCCGATTGTTCCCAATCGGGGTTTGATTGCGGATCGCAATGGCATCGTACTGGCGACCAACTATTCAGCGTATACCCTTGAGATCACGCCCTCTCAAACCGTAGGGGGGCTGGACAATACCCTCAATGAGTTGGCGCGGCTCATTGAAATATCCCCCAAACACCGGAAGAATTTTAGAAAGCTGCTCGATGAATCCAAGAGCTTCGACACCATCCCCATTCGCACCCGCTTGAGCGATGTCGAAGTTGCACGCTTTGCCGCCCAAAGCTACCGTTTCCCGGGGGTGGAAATTCGGGCGCGTTTGTTCCGCATTTATCCGTATCACGATACCGCCAGCCATGTGATTGGCTATATCGGACGCATTACCCGCGCCGAAAAAGAACGCATCGAAGACGAAGATAATGTCGCCAACTACCGTGGAACCCAATACATCGGTAAATTGGGGATAGAACAGAGCTTTGAACGCGAATTGCACGGCAACACGGGGGTGGAACAGATCGAAACCTCGGCTGGCGGACGCGCACGGCGCAAGCTCTCCAGCCGTGCGGCGGTATCGGGTAGCAAGGTGATTTTGTCGATTGACATCAAGCTCCAACGACTCATTGAAGACCTGTATGGCGATCGCCGAGGGGCTTTGGTTGCGATGAATCCACAAACGGGGGAAATACTCGCCTTTGTCAGCAAGCCGACGTTTGATTCCAATTTATTCGTCGAAGGCATCCAGCAAGGCGATTGGGCGAGCTTGAACGAATCCCCCGACCGCCCTCTGCTCAACCGTGCATTGCGGGGAACGTATCCTCCCGGCTCCACGTACAAGCCCTTTATGGCACTGGCCGCACTGGAGACGGGTGCGCGTACCGCCGATACGTTGATCAACGACCCCGGCTACTATATGTACGGCGGGCATCGCTTTGGTAGCCCTGAAAATGAACGCGGTGGTGTGATGGATATGCACCGTGCCATTGTGGAATCGAGTAACGCTTATTTTTATTCCCTCGCCTACGAGATGGGGGTGGAATCGATCCACGACTTCATGAAACCGCTGAGCTTTGGGCAAATTACGGGAATCGACATTCAAGGGGAAGTACGGGGCGTGCTGCCCAGTCGGGAATGGAAGCGCAATTACTACCGCAACCACCGCAACCCCGATCAGCGCAAATGGTATGCCGGAGAGACGATTTCATTGGGTATCGGGCAGGGTTACAACAGTTTTACCATGCTCCAATTAGCGCAGGCTACCGCGATTTTGGTCAATGGCGGGATTCAGAGGAAGCCGCGCTTGGTACTGGCCACGCAAAGCAGCGATAAAAACGCCAGCATCACCCCGCCCGAAGTAGAGCCGGATACCAACTTGCAGTACAAGCCCGCCCATCTGGAGGTGATTCGCCGTGCGATGGTGTCAGTGGCGCAGGTGGGAACATCGGCCAAAGTGTTTGCAGGTGCGGGCTACACCAGTGGCGGAAAAACGGGAACCGCGCAGGCCGTCACCATCGGTCAAAACGAAAAATACAACGCCGCCAAAATGGAAGAACGCCAGCGCGATCATTCCCTGTACATTGCCTTTGCTCCGGCTGAGAAGCCCACCATCGTGCTGGCCGTGATTGTGGAGAATGCGGGTTTTGGCGCGACATCCGCCGCCCCGATTGCCCG
>CALMCD010000285.1 GCA_937863075.1 uncultured Rhodoferax sp.
GCCCGAGAGCGTTTGATTTACAGCCGCGCGACGCATTTGGATGCTTTGGCAGATAAATTGCGTGAACCCCGCGTCAATCGTATTGTTTCTGCTATGCTTTCAGGAGAAGATATTAGCGAACGCTTCCCTGAAGATGATTTACAGTATGTGGAAGATTTGGGTCTCATTCGCAGCCGCCCCGAATTAACGATAGCCAATCGCATTTACCGCGAAGTATTGCCGCGTGAAATAACCTCTCCAATTCAAACCGTTTTACATTATCCGCAACATTGGTATTTAACCCCTGATCGCCATTTGGACATTCCAAAATTATTGGAATCATTCCAGCAATTTTTCAGGGAACACAGCGATGCGTGGATGGAAGGGTTTGATTTCAAAGAAGCAGGGCCGCAGCTTTTATTGCAAGCATTTTTACAACGTGTTGTGAACGGCGGTGGACGTATTAACCGTGAATACGGATTAGGTAGAAAACGTACCGATATTTTTATCGAATGGCCTGTGGATGAAGAAAAAGGTTTTTATGGTGAAGTGCAAAAAATCGTTTTAGAATTAAAATTATTAACCGCTAAAACCAGTTTGGTTGCCGTGCAAAAAATGGGCATCCCGCAAACGGTTGCGTATGCCGATCAAATCGGTGCGACCGAAGCCCACCTCATCATCTTTGACCGCCGCCCCAACAAACCTTGGAGCAAGCGGATTTGGCGCAAGACCACCCAGCATGAAGGGTGGAAAATCGGGATTTGGGGCGCTTGAGCGCTCGTTACGCTTCTATTGAAAATTATTGAGAATTTTGAAAAGGACAAATTGTGGATATTCGGTTAAAACGCTGGGGTTTGATGGGACTGGCTTTATCGTTCACAGCTACGGCAATGGCACAAACCACCACCAACCCCTACGGCATCGAAGCGCTGTGGACGACTTCGGATTGGGTGGCGAAAGCGGTTTTGATGATTCTTGCCATCATGAGCATGGGAAGCTGGTACATCCTCATCACCAAATTTTTAGATCAGCGCAAAATCGCTGCGTATACCCAAGAAGCCGTTGAAAAATTCTGGTCAGCCGGCACGGTAGCGCAGGGTACGGAGGCGTTGAATGCCGAAAGCCCTTACCGTTTTATCGCCGCTGCGGGGTTAGCCGCGACCGAAAAACACAGCGGTTTGATGGGGCATATTCCGCTGGCGGATTGGATTAGCATGAGCATTTCCCGCTCGGTTGACCGCGTGAACCGCGAGATGCAAGGTGGATTGTCTTTTCTGGCAACGGTCGGATCGGTTTCGCCGTTTGTTGGATTATTCGGCACGGTGTGGGGCATTTACCATGCGCTGACGGCGATTGGTATTTCGGGGCAAGCGTCTATCGACAAAGTGGCGGGGCCGGTGGGCGAAGCGCTCATCATGACCGCCATCGGTTTGGCGGTGGCGGTTCCGGCGGTGCTGGCATACAACTGGCTGATTACGCGCAATAAAGACATCATGGACGATGTACGCAGCTTCGGCAGCGATTTGCACGCGGTCTTGCTCGGTTCGACTAAAAATTAAAAAGAATTCATTATGGGAATGAATGTCGGCAACCACGGCGGCGCGGGTGGTGAAGATGCGGTGATCGCCACCATCAACACCACGCCGCTGGTGGATGTGATGCTGGTGATGCTCATCATCTTTTTGATTACGATTCCGGTTGTTACCACGTCCATCCCCGTGACGCTGCCCAAAGAGCGGGTCGAAATGCGCGAAACCAAACCGGAAAATATCATCATCTCGGTAGACAAAACGGGTGCGATTTTTTGGTACGACCAGCGCGTAGCCAACCTCGACACACTGGTCGATAAATTGAAGAAAGTATCCACCGCCACCCCCCAGCCCGAAGTGCAAATTCGCGGCGACCAATCCGCCACTTACGAGGGCGTTGGCAAAATCCTCTACGCCTGCCAACGCGCGGGGATTGTGAAAGTGGCATTTATTACGGAGCCGCAGTAATGCCCCCCCTTTATTCCTCCCGCGATGAACCCGAGGTGATGATGGAAATCAACACCACCCCGCTGATTGACGTGATGCTGGTGCTGCTGGTGATGCTCATCATCACGATTCCCATCCAGTTGCACGCGGTGAATTTGGATATGCCCGTGGGCAATCCGCCCAACGCCGCCCCGCCGCCTGAATTGCAAATTGATATTGATGCCAAAAGCGTTGTCTATTGGCAAGGTACGCCCATTGCAGCGGAGGAGTTGGAAGCCAAGCTCACCACCCTCGCCCAGCAGCCTGTGCAGCCGGTTCTGAAAATTCGCCCGAATAAAGATTCGCAATACGCCGTGTTCGCCAATGTGTTGTCCAGCACCCGCCGCAAGGGGTTGAACAAGGTGGCGGTAATTGGCAGTGAGCAGTTTGTCCGATGATGAATGCCTATCACCCTAAGAACTCCGCCCGCCGTTACAAAGGCATTGCCATTGTGGTGGTGCTGCATCTTTTGCTGGTCTGGGGTATTGTTTCTGGCACGGCGCGGAATGCGCTGGTCTCGTTGAAAAAACCGCTGGAAGCCGTGGTGATTCAAGAGGTCATCATTCCACCGCCGCCCCCTCCCCCGCCGCCCAAAGTCGTGCAGCAAGTCGCCGCGCCCAAGGTAGACGCGCCCCCACCGCCCTTTGTGCCGCCGCCGGACATCACGCCGCCCACCGTTTCGCAAGCACCGGCGATTGTGTCCGCACCCACGCCCCCCCCTGCCGCCCCTGTGATTGCGCCACCCGCGCCCGTGGCTGCACCCAAATCAAATACGTCCCGTTCTACCGATTTGCGCATCGCCTGCCCCACCCAAGTGCCACCGGAAATGCCGCGTAAAGCGTTGCAAGACGGCATCGAAGGCGTGGTGAAAGCGCAAGCCTTGGTACGCAATGGCGCGGTGCAGGAAGTCACGATTTTGTCCGGCCCGCGCGTCTTTCACAATGCCGTTAAAGCTGCCATGATGCAATACCGATGTGCCTCAGATGCTGCCGAAGTCATCGCAACGCAGGAGTTTGTGTTCAAAATTGAATAACTTGAAAGACATTGCGAAACCGCTCCAAACTATGGTGTGATCCGCATACAAACAGGGAGTCGTCCGGCTTCACCACAAAATCGTGCGGGAAGGTTACCAGCACCTGCCCCCGACGTTCAACCGCTACCACTTTGGCTCCGGTGCGTTCCAGCGCATCCACCTTCCACGGGTGTTCGCC
>CALMCD010000286.1 GCA_937863075.1 uncultured Rhodoferax sp.
TTGTAATCGGCGAAGGGTTGCAATTCGGCATCGGTTAAAAATTCCAGTTTGGTGATGCCGATACCGTGTTCGCCCGAAATCACACCGTTCAAGGAACGCGCCAATTCCATAATCCGCTTCACCGCACCGTGCGCGGCTTGGAGCATGGCGTAATCATCGCTATTCACGGGGATATTGGTATGCACATTGCCATCGCCCGCGTGCATGTGCAGCGCGACCCAAACACGCCCTTTCAGCACGCGCTGGTGTGTGGCGATGCAGCTTGCCAGCAATGGCGCGTAGGTATCGCCGCTGAAAATCGTTTCTAACGGAGCGCGTAATTGCGTTTTCCAGCTCGCACGCAGGCTGTGGTCTTGCAATTGCGGGAAGAGCGTTGCCACATCATCCAGCCACCCTCGCCACTGCGCACGCACTTGGGTGATGAGCGCAATGGCTTGTTCCACACGCTCTTGGTGTTCCTCGTCCTGCGGCAAGGATTCAATCAATTCATCGCACAGCGTGAGCTTGTTGCGCAGACTCAGTTCGATATTGATGCG
Source organism: uncultured Rhodoferax sp. (assembly GCA_937863075.1). GTDB lineage: Bacteria > Pseudomonadota > Gammaproteobacteria > Burkholderiales > Burkholderiaceae_C > Allorhodoferax. The sequence continues at coordinate 537 of CALMCD010000286.1, forward strand.
CTCAATGCCATCCGTGTATTCCGCCATGCGCGGCAGCGGAATCACCACATCTTCATTCACTTTGAAGGCGTTGGTGTGGCGCGAAATGGCGGCGGTTTTTTTGCGGTCTAACCAAAATTTCTTGCGTGCTTCGGGATTGATAGCAATAAACCCTTCTCCCGCGCGTGAATTGGCGATACGCACTACTTCGCTGGTCACCCGCGCGACGGCATCGGCATCGTTACCCGCAATATCGCCAAACAGCGCCATTTTGGGCATTCCACCGCGTTTCGATTTGGTCGCGTAACCCACGGCTTTGAGGTAACGGTCGTCCAAATGCTCCAAGCCCGCCAGCACCACGCCAGAGCGCTTTTGCTCGGCGAACATGAAATCTTTGATTTCCACAATGCTCGGCACGGCATCTTTGGCATTCCCAAAAAATTCCAAGCACACGGTGCGGGTGTGGGCGGGCATTTTGTGAACGATCCAACGCGCACTGGTGATTAAGCCGTCACAGCCTTCTTTCTGCACGCCGGGTAAACCGCTCAAAAATTTATCGGTTACGTCTTTGCCCAAGCCTTCTTTGCGGAAGGTTTTGCCCGGAATATCCAAGCGCTCGGTGCGAATCAGTGTTTTGCCGTCGGCTTGAAAATAGCGCAGCTCGAAACTGGCGGTTTCCACGTCATGGATTTTGCCGAGGTTGTGATTCACGCGCATCACTTCCAACCATTCCGCGTTGGGCGTGACCATGCGCCATGACACGAGATTGTCCAACGCCGTGCCCCACAAAACCGCTTTTTTACCGCCCGCATTCATGGCGATATTGCCACCGATGCAGGACGCTTCCGCCGAAGTCGGATCGACCGCAAACACATAGCCCGCACGTTCAGCGGCATCCGCAACGCGCTGGGTAACAACGCCGGCTTCTGTCCAAATCGTGGCGACTTTTTCCATCACCCCCGGAAGTTCTTTCATCTCCACTTCCGTGATGGCATCGAGTTTTTCGGTGTTAATCACCACGCTTTTCCACGTTAGCGGAACTGCGCCACCGGTGTAACCCGTGCCGCCGCCGCGTGGAACAATCGTCAAACCAAGTTCGATACAGCCTTTCACCAACCGCGCCATTTCTTCCTCAGAATCGGGCGTGAGGACGACAAACGGGTATTCCACGCGCCAATCGGTGGCATCGGTAACGTGCGCCACGCGGGAGAGTCCATCGAACTTGACGTTATCTTTTTTCGTCAATTTAGTCAGCACGCGCTGGACTTGGCGGCGTAGGCTGTTTGCTTCCATAAAGGTAGCATCAAATGCTTGTACTGCCTGCTTTGCAGCCTCTAACAGCGTTGCGACGAGGGCATCACGCTCAGGGTCAGAAACCGCATCGCGGCGCTTTTGGACTTCGCCCAAACGGTGGTGCAAAGCGTCCACCAACGACGCACGGCGTTCGGGGTTGTTGAGCAAATCGTCTTGCAGATACGGGTTGCGCTGCACCACCCACATATCGCCCAGCACTTCGTACAACATCCGTGCCGAACGTCCGGTACGCCGTTCATCGCGCAACTGGTTGAGCAAATTCCAAGACGATTCACCCAGTAACCGAATCACAATCTCGCGGTCGGAAAACGAGGTGTAGTTATACGGAATTTCACGAATGCGCTCGTGGTGTTCGGGGTGTGCGGGTGCGGCGAGGGTGTGGGGCAGGGTAGTTGCGTTCATCGGTCAGCATTCAAAGCAAAACAGAATGTTACCGCAGTGCAGCAAAACCCCACTGCACCGACAATATCACCATGTCGAATTTAGCCTATTCTTTTCCCGAAGCCCTGCTACGCGAAGTTGCCGTGCTGCCTACGCTCCCTGGGGTGTATCGTTACTTCGATGCGCAGGATAAATTGCTCTACGTGGGTAAGGCAATTAACCTGAAGCGGCGGGTTTCGAGCTACTTTCAGCGCAATCACGGTGGCACGCGCATTGGTCACATGGTGGGCAAAATCGTGCGGCTGGAAACCACCGTGGTGCGCTCGGAAGCCGAGGCGTTGTTGCTGGAAAACAACCTCATCAAAACGCAAAATCCGCAATACAACATTTTGTTTCGGGACGATAAAAGCTATCCCTACCTCAAAATGACGGTGGAAGATTTTCCGCGTGTTTCCACCTATCGCGGGGCGGTGGAGAAAAAGGGTTCGCCCCAGTATGCAAAAAATCGCTACTTCGGGCCTTATCCCAGCGCCTTGGCGGTGAAGGAAGCGATTTTGTTGATGCAAAAAGTCTTCAAACTGCGCAGTTGCGAAGATTCCATGTTCGCCAACCGCAGCCGCCCGTGCTTGCTGTACCAAATCAAACGCTGCTCGGCTCCGTGCGTCAAACTGATTTCGGTGGAAGATTACGCGCAAAGCATCCAGCACGCCGAACGCTTTTTGCATGGCGAAGCACAAGGGGTGATGCAGCAGCTCGAAGCCCGCATGATGGCGCACGCGGAAAAGCTGGAATTTGAACAAGCCGCCGAGCTGCGCAACCAAATCGCCGCGCTCTCCAAAGTGCTGACGCAGCAATCGGTGGACAATTTGGAAGATCGGGATGTGGACATCCTCGCCGTCAAAGTGCAAGGCGGCAAGGCGTGCGTGAATCTGGCGATGGTACGCGGTGGGCGGCATTTAGGCGATAGGGCGTATTTTCCGACCCAAGTCGGCGATGCCACTGAAACCGAAGTGCTGGAAGCGTTTTTATCGCAACATTACATCGACATTCCACAGCCGCCTGTGTTGGTGGTGAGCGTGCCAGTCGATTCCTTTTTTACGGCGATTCATCAGCCCCAAAAACACCGCCGCGTGTGGCTGGACATGGCGCAAACCAACGCCAATCTGCAACTAGCACGGCTGCTGGCGGAGGAAGGTTCGCAACGCGCCCGCACCCGTGCGTTGGTCGAGGCGTTGGAATTGGAATGGGACGATTTGGATACGCTGCGTATCGAATGTTTCGATATTTCCCACACAGCGGGCGAGGCAACACAGGCATCGTGCGTGGTGTTCGCCCAGCACGCCATGCAAAACGCGCAATACCGGCGCTACAACATCGAAGGCATCACGGCAGGCGATGATTACGCCGCCATGCGCCAAGTGCTGACGCGGCGTTACAGCAAAATGGCGATCCCCGATGTGGTACTGATTGACGGCGGCAAAGGGCAAGTCCACACCGCGCGAGACGTGTTTGAAACGCTGGGGCTGGACATCGCCCGCATTGTGGGCGTAGAAAAAGGCGAAGGTCGTAAAGTCGGGTTAGAAGAACTGGTGTTTGCCGACGGGCGCGAGAAAATCACCCTGCCTCCCGATTCGGCAGCGTTGATGCTGGTTGCCCAAATCCGCGATGAAGCGCACCGCTTCGCCATCACCGGAATGCGTGCCAAACGCGCCAAAGTGCGCACAGGTGGCAGCCGTTTGGAGGATATTCCGGGCATCGGAGCCAAACGCCGCGCCAGTTTGCTGCAACGCTTTGGCGGCGTGCGGGGCGTGGCACTGGCGAGCGTGGAAGCTATTGCGAGCGTGGAAGGAATCTCGAAAGAAATGGCGGCAAATATCTACCAAGCCCTGCATTAGATTTTATTTTGACTGCATCAGGGTTCACTGTAATATGCTCCGGCGGTAAACCTGCATGGTAACGCTGCACCATTTGTTCGTAAGCATTTTCCAGATGGCGGGTAAAGAGTTCG
>CALMCD010000287.1 GCA_937863075.1 uncultured Rhodoferax sp.
ATCTACTATTTTCGGGAAGTGGCGCAGGAAGAACGCATTCCTTTTGAGGCCGCAATTTTGTGGCAGAACGACCATTTGCTGGTGGTCGATAAGCCGCATTTTCTGCCCGTCATTCCGTCCGGCAAATACGTGCAAGAAACGCTTTTGGTGCGGCTTAAAAAAGCGTTGGGGTTAGAAACGCTCTCCCCCATTCACCGCATTGACCGCGATACGGCAGGGCTGGTGCTGTTTTCCAAACAAGTGGCCACGCGGGGGATATATCAACAGCTTTTTCGGGCGCGGGAGGTGGAAAAAACGTATGAATGTATCGCACCGTGGAACCCCGATTTAACCTTCCCACTGACGCGCCATACCCGCATCACCGCCGATCACCATTTCATGCAGCAAACGGAAGTGGAGGGGGAGCCGAATGCGCTCACCACCATCGCATTGCTGGATGTGGTGGGGGATTTAGCGCACTATCAACTCCAACCCGTGACAGGGCAACGCCATCAGCTACGGGTTCACATGAACGCGCTGGGCTTGCCGATTGTGAACGACGGAATTTATCCAATCCTCACACCCGAAGGTAGTATTCACTACGCCCATCCCTTACAACTGTTAGCGAAAACACTGGCGTTTACCGACCCCCTCACACAGAAATGGTTACATTTTGAGAGTCGGCAAACCCTGCAAATAAAGCCACCTCTCGGGCTTGATGCTACGATGTAGCATTGTTTTTAGCATTCTTTTATCCATTATTCGGACGGACACTTTTCATGCAGATTTCAATTCGGGAATTAAAAGCAAACCCCGCACCCGCTATTGCACTGGCACGGCATGGGCAGCGGGTGCAGATTACTTCACACCACAAAGTCGTGGCCGAACTGGTGGCTCCAACCGTATTGGTAGAAGACAGTGGCATCCCCGCATCGGATGAAGAAATGATGCAACGCCTGCTCAATACGGGGTTAATCGCCCAACCCGCTAGCCAGCGTTTTCAACTGGGTCAAACCGTGCAGTTTGAACCCGAAGCCAATGCCCAGACCATGAGCGATTGGGTGATGGAACTGCGGGGTCTGCGGTGATTTTGTTTTGCGATACGTCTGCGCTGGTCAAGCTCTACACCCAAGAGCGCCACAGCGATTGGATGCGGGAGCAGGCGAACCGCGCCAGCCACTGCATCGTCAGCCAAATCGCGTGGGTGGAGTTGTGTGCTGCGTTGGGGTTAAAAGAACGCATGGGGCAGGTTCAGGCACTGGTTGCCAAAACTGCGCTTGCCCGTTTGCGGGCTGAATGGGGAATGTTTCAACAATTCGCGCTGGATGGTGGTTTGCTACACACGGCAGGGGAACTGGCTTTACGTTTTGGGTTACGGGCGTATGATAGCGTTCAGCTCGCCAGCGCACAGCGTGCGCACTGGCATCTGGGTAACAATATGGCATTTTGTTGCTTTGACAAATCGTTGAACGATGCCGCACAAGCACTGGGCATTCCCGTTTTAACCGTCAGAGATTGACCCAGCAAAAATTGACCAAGGATCGACATTCATGACAGAATTTTTTCCCCTGCTGGCGATTGGGGCGGCGTATTTAATAGGCTCTCTTTCCTTCGCAGTGATTGTGAGCCATGCAATGGGATTGCACGACCCCCGCACCTACGGTAGTAAAAATCCGGGTGCGACCAATGTTTTACGCTCAGGTAGCAAGAAAGCCGCCGTCATTACGCTGCTATTGGATGCCCTGAAAGGTTTTTTTCCAGTGATACTGATTCAACAATGGGGCGCACATTGGGGTTTAGGTCACGATACAGCGGCCTTGGCGGGTATGGCAGCGTTTTTAGGGCATTTATTTCCGGTATTCTTTCGCTTTCAGGGGGGGAAGGGCGTGGCGACTGCGTTAGGTGTGTTGCTCGCTTTGCATTGGATGCTGGGTCTCCTCGTCTTGTTGACATGGGGGTTGATGGCGTGGCGTTTTCGTTATTCGTCGCTGGCATCGCTGACCGCTGCGATCATGGCTCCCATTTACTATGTGTTGCTTGACGGTACTTTGTGGAGAATCAACAAAAGTGCCGTTCTATGCACTGCCGTCATGGCTATTTTTTTGATTTGGCGACATGCGGAAAACATCAATCGGTTGCTGAAAGGCACTGAGTCACGAATCAAATAATTGTCTCTACTGCTTTTTTTGCCTTCATTTTGTACCATGCGTACCTTCATCAAACCCGCCCCCATTTTGCTAGCGTTTACTTTAGCGCTGGCTTCTCAGTATGCCCATGCGTGGAAATCTCCACAGAAAGCCGTTGATGAATTTCTGAAGTTTGAACTCGAAGGGGGGCGTATGCAGTGGCCCTATCCGGGTGAAAAGTACCTCATTAGCCCCCCCGCGAATGAAACCACTGGGAAGAAAACCATTGCGTTGGTGAAAGACTACAAAATCATCTCTTTCGTCTGCCAAGGTAAATTCTGCGAAGTCCATGTGCGATTTTCGTTTATCCCAAATAAAACCACCAAAAGCGGAGCGCAACCCTTGGAAGTACATGCCGAGGGCGATAGCAAAATGGTGACCTACCGCGTGCATCGTCTGGAGAATTCGTGGTTGATTGAAAACAATCTGGATACGCCAATGGTTTATGAAGATGCGCTCAAACGCACCACACAGCCCAACAGCCCACAAACTGCACAACCCAGTGCGTCATCCACGAACAAACCGCCCATTGTCCCGACTTCAGGTCGCGGGAAATAACTGCAAAATCTGAAAATGCCGAATCCGCACCCGCACCAACGAAGCGGGCAATGCGGATTGGATAACCGGTAAATCCTTGGTGGCGTGCAGCCGTGGTTGCGCTAGGGTTTCGCCTTCGGGGGTGCTGATAATCACCACGTCAGGGTGGCTATTGGGGCCAGTGCGCCGTATCACCACCGCCAATTCTTGGCTCGTCAACTGCACATAGGTTCCGGGGGGGTAGACCCCAACCGCCCGCACCAACACAAAACCAATGGTGTTGCGGATCGCGCGTATGGATTCCACCGCACTGCGCCCCGGACGGTAGCTGCGGGGGCTAATCATGGCGGCATAGCGATCCACCGCATTCAAAATCGAGAGCAATAAATCGTTAGGCAGGTCTTGGTGGTGCTTTTCCACCAAATGCAGCCACATCGGGTCTTCAACCCCCATCACCCGCAGCATCGCCGCCGACCGGCTGGCATGGTGGCTGATGATTCTGGATTGTTCCGGCGTGGGGTTTTCCACCTGCACCGCGAGGGTATCTTGCTGGGTGGTCATGCTCACATTCATCGTCAAGGCGGCGTGAATGAGTGCGATGCGATCGGCGGGTTTCATGCCCAGTTGCTCGGCAGTCAAATGCGCCAATACCGAACAAATCAGCGCGTGTCCCGTGCTATAGCCTACCGCCGAATTGCCTGCAAGCTGAAAGAGGATGTAGAGACCGACATCCGTATCTTGTGCTAACAGCCCCTCCATCCAGACAGCATATTGCTGCACACGTTGTACGAAGTGACTGGTTTTTTCGGGATGGGTGAGAATAATGCCCAGCCCCGATTCCAAATCAGCCCACAGTGCCTGCAAATGTTCGTAATCGGTTTCGCTTGCAATTTTCACGGTTTCAATAACGCTTTCAATAACGCTTTTCCAGCACCATATCGTCCTTGGTGCGGGTCATATTGAAGTGGTTGAGGAAGCTATTGCCGAGTAACACCATCGGCATATCACCTTCTCCCACCACACCGTCTACATCGTTGATCACAATATCGCCGATGCTAACGGTGAGTTTGACCTGCCATGCAGATACTACCCCATTGGCCGAACTCATCATGCCCCGCTTGCCCGAACGAAAATCCAGCCCAATCCGATTGGCTTCCCGCGCACTCAAGGAGACATAGGAAGCACCCGTATCGACCATCATCGGAACCGTTTTTCCATTGATCTGACCCTGCACCATGAAATGGTTGTTCTTACCGGCGACCAAGGTGATTCGGTTATTGCCAGAGGTTTTATTCGCATCACCGACACGGGCGGGTGCATCGCCCATATACAAAGTATGGCGCTTGCCAGCGATTTCGACGAGGGCGGAATTGTCAGGCTGAATCGCCACCAAGGTGATGCCTTGATGGGTTTCGCCCACCGCCAGCGTCTTCGGTCGTCCGCCATTGACGACCAACAGGGCTTTACTCCCCATCAACCCTGTGAATGTCACACTTTGCGCTGCAACATACCCTACATGTCCTGATAGCAACATCGCCGCCATAGCGAAGGAGATGGAAAGTCGTTTCATGGTATCAATCTCGGAAGTTGTTGAATTCCAATGGAATATCGGTGATTTCTTTGCGCAAGAGTGCCATTGCCGCTTGCAAGTCATCGCGTTTTGCACCGGTGATGCGCAATTTGTTGTCCTGAATCGCGGCTTGTACTTTCATCTTGCTATCCTTGATGATGCGCTGCATTTTTTTGGCAAGCTCGGTTTCAATGCCGTTGCGTACTTTGATGACGCGCTTGACTTTATCACCGCCCATTTTTTGCAGATCACCCACATCCAAAAAGCGGACATCCACTTTTTGCTTGGTCAGTTTGCCGCGCAGCACATCCAGAACCTGATCCAGTTGAAAATCGGCATCACCGATAACGGTGATTTCTTTGTCTTTGATCTCAATGGCGGCGGCTGTTCCCTTGAAATCGAAACGGGTTCCGATTTCCTTGGCAGAATTTTCCACCCCGTTCTTGACATTGACCATATCGGCTTCGCACACTGTATCGAATGAAGGCATAAAACTAAAGTTCCGTAAATAAGAGTAAAAAGAGCAAATCGGTAAAAATCGGTAAATGAGAGAATGCCAGAATGTTAATCGAGAAAAACTTCCCCCTTCAAACCCACAACACCTTTGGCATTGCCGCCAACGCCGCAACCTTGGTGCGTATCCGCAACGAAGCGGACGTTACAGCCCTCGCCACCCTGTTGGCAGACCCTGAATATGGGTCAAACCCCCCATTCGTCCTCGGTGGCGGTAGCAACATCGTTCTGATGGGCGATGTCGTGCCGCTGGTGCTGAAAATGGAGATTATGGGTCGCCGTTTCATCGAAACCATCGAAAAAAATGGGCGACGATACGCGATAGTGGAAGCTGGTGCAGGTGAAATGTGGCACGATTGGGTGCAATGGACGCTGGAACAAGGCTTTCACGGGCTGGAAAATATGGCGCTCATTCCGGGTACGGTGGGTGCTGCGCCCGTGCAAAACATCGGCGCGTATGGTGTGGAATTGCAAGACCATTTTGATTCGCTGGATGCCATTGATCTACAAACCGGAAAAATGTTCACGCTCAACGCCGCCCAGTGTGCTTTTGCTTACCGTGATTCGGTATTCAAACAGGCCTTGAAAAACCGTGCCGCGATTGTGCGCGTGCGCTTCGCCCTGCCGACCGCATGGAAGCCCGTTTTAGGTTACGCCGATATTGAACGCAAAATGGTGGAAAACCAGTGTACCGATCCAACCGCCCGCCAAATTTTCGATTGGGTGTGCGCCATTCGCCGTGCCAAATTGCCAGACCCTGCCGTCATCGGTAATGCAGGCAGTTTTTTCAAAAACCCCACCGTCACATCGACCCAATGCGA
>CALMCD010000288.1 GCA_937863075.1 uncultured Rhodoferax sp.
AACGTGCATTTATTCACCGCCCACGCTTGCCCCGCACACACCGCCAGTAGTGCGATTGCTGCTATCTTTTTCATTTCGTTTTCCTCTCAAAAATAATCATCGTTTGATGCAACCCTACGCACGCTTGCGCTTGGGTTGCGCTGCGAAATCGGCGGTGGATTCGATAACCCGCTTGCCCGCCTCATCCGTGTTCTCGTAATTGCTTAACAATGCCCGTTGGCGCGGCGAGAGCGTTTCCACCTCTGCCACAGGCTGGCTACGGTTTCCGGTCAGCACGTAAAGAACATCCGCACCAGCCGCCGCCAACGCTGCTAAATACGTTGCATCCGGCATGCGTTCACCGGATTCGTAATTCCTTTGGGAGCGTGCCCCGACACCACACAAATCAGCAAGTTCCTGCTGCGTAAGTGCAAGGCGTTTCCGCTCTTCTTGTAGGCGCTCATAAATTTCAGGCACAAATAATCCTCAAAAGATTTCACAAGCGGCACATTTGTGCCTATAATTGACCCCATTCGATACCCAATTTACCACCACGAAAGGCAAAAAAAATGAGCGAGCTAATCAATCAACTCCAGAAACTCATTGGGGTTGACGCAACTGGCGCGAATGTTTCACGCAAAGAGCTAATAGAAGGCATGGGGAATTTAGTTTCAAAGAAAACAGCAGAAATTGGAATCGAAGCATTGAAGACCGCCTTCATCAACGATTTGAATCACCCTGCAACTTTTGTTTTTGGGGCGGAGGAAGAAGACCTTCCCGAAGCGATTGAAAAAATGAAGAAACATTTTGAGCGTCTCCAGTTGTCCATTGCTTGTTTGTCTGCGGTAACTGTTTCGACTCTATTAAAGCAACCGTCAGGCGAGTAGCTATTTCATTAGCCTGTTCTTCAGTCATAAAAACCCTTTCATAAAACCCTCAATTTACCACTAAACGACATGAAAAAGCCGACCAAACTCCCATCCGACTACGCCAAGCGCGTGGCGGCTTTCCGTAAAAGAATCGCCAAGCAAGGACTTTCGATTGCTGAATGGGCGCGTCAAAACGACTTCAATTACGACACCGTGAAATCGGTTCTTCGCGGTCGGTACAAGGGCTGTTACGGACAAAGCCATGCTTGTTTTGTCGCAATGGGGCTTAAATGAACACCGCCAAATCGTTTTATGCAGCTTTGGGCGTGGCGTGCGCTGGCGCTGGGGTGTGGTCGAGCATGGTTTCGCTGGACTCCATCAAGAGCGGTTTCGCAGCTTTAGAAACCAATCCGGCGATGCTGGCGCTGGGCGATGAGCGTGCCACCATGTTGATGGCACTGGATTTGTTGGCTTGGTTTTTGGTTGCCCTGCTGAAAGGCAAGGACGAACTCAAAGTACACCGCGCCATGATTGCACTTTTTGCAGTTGCGGTGCTGGCGTTGGAAATAAGCACCATCGCGGGGGTCACGCTGGCATCGGCACGCCAAGCTAATGCGGTGCAGAAGCAAATTGAAACGGAAGAACAAGAGCTGGTAAACCGCATCGCAAAGATTGAAAAAGAGGCAGACGAATCCCGCGAAACCGCCACCGCAGGCGTGAAAAAAGCGACCAATGCTTACGAGGTGCATTTGGCATCGAAGGCAGGCGACAAAGCAGAAAAAATCAAAGAACAAGCCGAACCACTGCGCAAAGAACTCAAAGAGTTACGGGCTACCAAGAAAACGACATTTACGAGCGCGTTGGGTGAAACCTTCACCACTATTTATTCGATTTTTAACAGCGTCATAACCGTCTTCGGCGGCACGTTGTTTATCGGCAAAGCGGGTGCATTGCTGCGGCTTTGCTACGGGCAAGACACCACCGAACAACCCAAAAAACCCGCCGGAACGCGACCCGTACAACCGCGTTCCATCCTCCAACACATTTTTTCAACTATCGGAAGTGTGTGGAGGTCACTTCCACCGCTGCTGCGGTCGGGCAGTAAGTCGTGATTGAAACCAAAGAAGAAAAAGGAGTTTGAGGTGAAAGAGAAGGAAACCAAAGCGGACTACACGAACGAATCGCAGCAGCGAATCCTCAATTTAGTGCTGGTGCTATTTGGCGATGTGGTGAACGGTTACAGCGTGACGGCATTAGCCCAGCATATGGACGTAAAGCTGCCTGTTGTGACCCGCGATTTAGCAAATTTGGTGACGGCAGGGGTGGCAGAAAAAGACCATGAAACAGGTTTGTGGCGATTGACCACCAAGCTACCACAGCAAGCGATGAAAGTGATGATGTCAATCCAGCGAGCGCGTAGCCGGATTGACGAATTAGACCAGCGGTTCAACCGCACTGTTTGAAACTTTAGGAGATTGACATGAAACAAAAATTGAATCACGTAAGCCCAGCGAATCACGTTGTAGAAACCGAAGGCGAGAAAGAGATGGGGGTCGCCCTGCGTGCAGCGCAGGAAGATGCAAGCGCACAGCAAGAACGCAATTTCGCAGCGAAAGAACTCGCGGTGCAATTGGGGTACGACGGTGGATTATCAGTCGATGCCCTCGAAGGGGAAATCCGCTTTTGGTAACGGCGCACAGTTGAAGCGTGTCTCGAACTTGGAAAGCGACTGTTGCTCCTAAAAGAGATTTCAAGGCATGGTGAATTTGGTGAGTTGTTGGAAAAACTTGGATTTACAAAAATGAGTGCGAGTCGCTTTATGACTGCCGCTGCCAGAACATCCAAAAGTAACAATTTGGTACTTTTGAGTAGTCAAGTTAAAAATAT
>CALMCD010000289.1 GCA_937863075.1 uncultured Rhodoferax sp.
TTCCACCCCTTCGGAATCATCCCCAATTCCGATTCTTCCAAACTATCAGGAAACAACGCCGCCGTTTCCTCATCCATTCCTTCAGGAATTTTATTTTCCATTTTGGCACGAACCGGATCAAAATCAATAAACCACGATTTGAATAAGGCTTGCGCGATGGCTTCTAATGTTTTATTAGTTTCGCGTAATAGGGTTATGCGGTCATCGAGAGATGAAAGAATGGCAGCTATTTCTTTTTGAATTGGTAAGGGGGGGCATGGGACTTTTATTTGTTCTATACGAAAAAGTGCCAATTTAGGTTGGGTCGAACCAACTGTTAAAGCATGAATAGCTGTTTGTCCAACTTTTGATTGTAGAAAATATCCAAGATAAATTGGATTTACTTTACGCTCATCAATACTGCATATTTTTGCTGCATTTTCAGTTAAATTTGACCCATTAAGTTCTTTTGGAATAAAGCCAATCAAACCAATTGTACCAACAATAGAAATATACAGATCATTTGAAGAAATTACATAACGAGAAATTCTTGGAAAAATATCATCAGGAACATATTGTAAATTTTTTTTATCAATTGTTCCATCCTTAAAATCAACAATGCGTAAATATGGGTGATTTGATTTCTTTGAAGTTAATGCTGTACCAGCAGGCATTCTTTTTCCGCCTTTAACTTTGGCAAATTCACCGATTGCCAAATAATTTATCCATTCCCCATTCATAACTTCTATTTTCTGCACCACGACCTTATCCTTTTTAATAATTTCCCGAAACGATGCACTGGTGGTTGACCAATCGACTATATCAACTTTATACGGTAAATCAGAATCATTAAAGGCTTCTTCCAGTAAACCCAGTATATTAAAACTAATAGGATACTGACTAATAACGCATAAATCTAAATCAGAATATTCTTTTGCCAACCATTTAGCCCTAGAACCAAAAGCCCATACTTCATACGCTGAAAGATATTTTCTTAAAATATCTTGGACTATTTTTAGATGATTGGGGCTAATATCAAGCAACATGATTAGGCAGATTTTCTAATAGGTTTTTTGCATGAATCAGGAAATCGGGAGTTTGTGAAAATACTTCATCGGCAATGACAGAATCATAGGTGTGCGAGGTACGATCACGGGCAGATAGAAATCCAAACCACGCATCAACATCAACAATAATTCCTAATTGCGCCGATTCACGAATCCATCCCCGCTTGGCAGTAGCTTCACCCATTGCATAAGTTTCTTTCAAAATACGAATAACCAGTTGCCGCGTCAAATCCATTGTGACTTCAAAACGCTGAATAACCCCATCTCTCGCAATCAATACAAGGCGAGGGACGTTCTCTTGCGCATAAGTATAATCACTTAAACCGTCTTCTACCGATTTAACGGCAAGATGTAAGGCTTCGAGACTAATTTCTGACATTAAGAACTCCTTTGCAGAACAATATATTCCGCTTCGATATTTGGATGAAACTATAACGTATCTGCTGTGCGTAAAAGGTGTTCTACATTTAATGATGGCATTATTTATCCTATAAAGTAGGGGCAACCCTTGTGGTTGCCCTGTAATTGCGCGTGATCGTGGTTGCCCTATGGCGTGGTTGCTCGCTGTTGTGGTTGCCCTATGGCGTGGTTGCTCGCTGTTGTGGTTGCCCTATCACCGCACAATCCTTTCGCACAGGGCAACCACGAGGGTTGCCCCTACGGTTTTGCATTTTTGTTTGAATCCATAGCGTCAAAAAGAATACCCTAATCCACCCAATTTTTGCCGAATCAACGCATCCAATTCCGCGCCTTTTGCCATTTGTTCGCCCAATGTCTCGGTGAGCTTTTGCATTTTGTCGGCAAAGGCTTCATCATCGTCTTCCACTTCTTCCGCGCCCACATAGCGCCCGGGGGTTAAAACGTGACCATGTTGGGCGATTTCCGCTAGCGAAACTGAACGGCAAAACCCCGCAATGTCCGCATAGGGCGTGCATACTGTGCTATTGTTTTCAGAGCGCCAAGCGGCAACCGTTTGGGCGATGCGTTCGATGGCGGCATCGTCTAATTCGGATTGCACGCGGCTTATCATTTTTCCCATTTTGCGGGCATCAATAAAAAGCACTTCGCCTTGGCGATGCGTTTTTTGCTTCACCAAAAACCACAAACACGCAGGGATTTGGGTGTTGAAAAAGAGCTGTCCGGGCAGTGCAATCATCACCTCCACCCTATCGGCTTCGACCATTGCGGCGCGGATTTGTCCCTCGTTATTTTGGCTAGAACTCATGCTGCCGTTTGCCAACACAATGCCCGCCCGCCCCGTGGGTTTCAGGTGGTGCAACATATGCTGCAACCATGCGTAATTGGCGTTACCCAGCGGGGGCGTGCCGTACACCCAGCGGGCATCGTTTTCCAGCTTGCCGTGCCACCAATCGCTGATATTGAACGGCGGATTCGCCATAATAAAATCGGCGCGCAGATTCGGGTGCTGGTTGTGGGTGAAGGTATCGGCGGCTTCTTTGCCAAGGTTGTAGCTCATGCCGCGAATCGCCAAATTCATCGCCGCCAAGCGCCACGTTGTCGGGTTCGCCTCTTGCCCGTAGATGGAGACATCGTCGGGTTTGCCGTCATGCGCTTTGATAAACTTTTCCGATTGCACAAACATCCCGCCCGAACCGCAGCATGGGTCATAAACCTGCCCTTTGTGTGGATCAAGCACCGCAACAAGGGTTTTGACGATGCTCACGGGCGTGTAAAACTGCCCGCCGCGCTTGCCTTCGGCACTGGCAAACATCCCTAAAAAGTATTCGTAAACCTGCCCCAAAATATCCCGCGCTTGGCGTGCATCGGAACCAAAGCCGATGGTCGAAATTAAATCGACCAATTCGCCCATTTTTCCGGTAGGCAATTGGGCGCGAGCGTAGCGTTTATCCAAAATACCTTTGAGCGTGGTATTTTCAGATTCAATTTCAATTAACGCCTCATCAATACGCTTACCAATATCGGGTTGTTTGGCAGCGGCACGCAATACTTCCCATCGCGCGGACTCAGGAACCCAAAAAACATTTTCAGCGGTGTAATGGTCACGACTTTCTAATTCAGCTTCAATATCCCCAGCTTGGGCATCGTGATAAAAGTATTCATCATTAGGATCACGCATTCGCACATTTAATTCAGCACGACGAGCGGCAAACGCATCCGAAACATATTTTACAAAAATTAAACCGAGTACCAAATGTTTGTATTCGGCAGCGTCCATATTGGCGCGTAGTTTATCGGCAGTAGCCCAAAGGGTTTTTTTAATATCTTCTAGCATGGGGGGATTGTGGGGTTATGAAAAGGACGCACGAACGCATTGGCAAAGACCACACCAAGTGTGCCACCAAAAAAAGAAAAATCAAAAAGGGAAAAGTAATTTTGTAGGGGCAACCCTTGTGGTTGCCCTAGGTGTGGTTGCCCTAGGTGCGGTTGCCCTAGGTGCGGTTGCCCCTATATTCCCGAACGTAGCGCTTTACCAGACTAAGCTACACCCCGAATAACACCCTAAAGTATCCAAAAAAGCACCGCAATTTCCCAAAATTTTCAATGCTTTCGATCCAATAATTGGGAGGCTAATTGTACTAAAGTATCCCGATGCGCTCCAGCGGGTAGACGCAGGGCGGCATCCACCGCGCGTTGCGCCTCGCGCGAAGCGGCTTCGCGGGCAACGGCTAACGCACCCGTTTTGCGGATGATTTCCAGCACGGCATCCAGCATCGCCATATCACCGGTTTCAATGGCTTGTTGGACGATGGCACATTCCTCCGCACTCGCACGCTGCATGGCGGCAATCAGGGGTAGGGTGGTTTTGCCCTCGCGCAAATCATCGCCCAGATTTTTACCCATTAAATGGGCATCGCCTGCGTAGTCCAATACATCGTCAATCACCTGAAACGCAGTTCCCAGTGCTTGCCCGTATTCGGCACAGGCTTCTTCCAGTTCGGTCGATGCCCCCGAGAGAATCGCACCGACCCGGGCACTGGCCTCAAACAGCTTGGCGGTTTTGGAGCGGATGACTTGCACATATTCCGCCTCGGTGAGCTGGGCGTTGTGCATATTCATGAGCTGCATCACCTCACCCTCGGCGATGACGTTGGTGGCATCGGCTAGCACTTCCATGATGCGCATACTCTGGGCATCGACCATCATTTGAAAGGCGCGTGAATACAAGAAATCGCCCACCAACACGCTGGCAGGGTTGCCAAAATTGGCGTTGGCAGTGGGGCTACCACGGCGCAGGGCGGAATCGTCCACCACATCATCGTGCAGCAACGTGGCGGTGTGGATGAACTCCACCACGGCAGCGAGGTTAAAACGCTGATCGCCCTCAAAGCCCAGCGCACCGCAGCACAAAAGCAGCAGCACCGGACGCAGGCGCTTGCCACCAGCGGAAATAATGTAACGGGACACCTTGCCAACCAGGGGAACGCCAGAATCGAGACGACGGGCGATAACCTGATCGACTTGGCGCATATCTTGTTCGACAATAGAAAGCACTGTCGAGAAGGGGGTCTTCTGGTTCGTTTGCAAGGCGGACGAGTGGTTAAAAGGGTTAATGGAAGGATTAGAGGGGGGGATTGTAAGGGCTGATATGGCCCTATCCTCCCATGCACCGCGCCGGAGTTTTGCTATAATGGCGGGCTTCGCAGAATTCGTCTGCGGAGTTCAGATTAAAAGAGGTCAACATGTACGCGGTCATAAAAACCGGCGGCAAGCAATATCGCGTTGCTTCCGGCGAAAAAATTAAAGTAGAACAGATTGCTGCGGACGTAGGCCAAGAGATTGTGATCGACCAAGTTTTGGCAGTCGGCAACGGCGCTGAATTGAAGGTTGGCACACCCTTGGTGTCCGGTGCGACTGTAACAGTTACAGTTCTGTCTCATGGTAAGCACGATAAAGTTCGCATTTTCAAAATGCGCCGTCGTAAGCACTATCAGAAACGTCAAGGTCATCGCCAACAGTTCACTGAACTGCAAATTGGCGCAATTGCCGCGTAAACGCAGAAGGAACACAGGTCATGGCACAGAAAAAAGGCGGCGGCTCTACGCGAAATGGGCGCGATTCTAAGCCCAAAATGCTCGGCGTGAAAGTCTATGGCGGTCAGGCCATTGAAGCGGGCGGCATCATCGTTCGCCAACGCGGAACCAAATTTCACCCCGGTACCAATGTGGGTGTTGGCAAGGATCACACCCTGTTTGCTACGGCAGCAGGGCATGTTTCCTTTGCTATCAAAGGCGCACTGAATCGTCAAACGGTCAGTGTGGTAGCCGCTTAATTATTATTGGCGGTTGGTTTCCCCCGTAAGACCCTGCGCCAAAAGCGCGGGGTTTTTTGTTTTATAACGCTTATCAATACCGATCCTATCTATCATGAAGTTCGTTGACGAAGCCTATATTGATGTCTCGGCAGGGGACGGCGGCTCAGGCTGCGTCTCGTTCCGCCATGAAAAATACAAAGAATTCGGTGGCCCTAATGGGGGCGACGGTGGACGCGGCGGACATGTGTTCGCCGTAGCCGATCCGAATCTCAATACACTGGTTGATTACCGTTTCTCCCGCCGGCACGAAGCCAAGCGCGGCGAACACGGTATGGGTTCCGATATGTTTGGCGCAGCGGGTGACGATATCACCCTCAAAATGCCCGTTGGAACCATCATCACCGACGCAGAAACCGGCGAAGTGCTGTACGAATTACTCAAACCCGGTGAAGTCATCACCATCGCCAAAGGCGGTGACGGCGGTTTTGGCAATCTGCGCTTCAAAAGTGCCATTAACCGCGCTCCACGTCAAAAAACACCGGGTTGGCTCGGTGAGAAGAAAAATCTCAAGCTGGAATTGAAAGTGCTGGCGGATGTAGGCTTGCTGGGGATGCCCAATGCGGGTAAATCCACGTTTATTTCAGCCGTTTCCAACGCCCGCCCGCGCATTGCCGATTACCCATTCACGACCTTGCACCCCAATTTGGGCGTGGTGCGCGTGGGGCCGGAACAAAGTTTTGTGGTCGCTGACCTGCCCGGTTTGATTGAAGGCGCAGCCGAAGGTGCTGGCTTGGGTCATTTATTCTTGCGGCATTTAACGCGCACCCGTTTGTTGCTGCATATTGTGGATATTGCCCCGTTTGACGACAACATCGACACCGTAGCGCAAGCCAAAGCCATTGTGAACGAGTTGAAAAAATACGATGCCACCCTTTACGATAAACCGCGTTGGCTGGTTTTGAATAAGCTGGACATGGTTCCCGCCGATGAGCGCGTTGCACGGATTAAGGATTTTGTGAAGCGTTTCAAATTCAAAGGGCCTATTTTTGAAATCTCAGCTTTGACGCGCGAAGGTTGCGAAATGCTGATTAAAGAAATTTACCGCTACATCCAGTCGCAGCAAATTGCGGAAAACGAACCGGTGGCCGTTGACCCCCGTTTTGCTGATTTGTAATCTTACGAAAACAATAGCACACTATGCAAGCAGAGCAAGCGTTATCGGCGTTATCCGCATTACCAACGATTTTGGGCAATGCCCGCCGCATTGTGGTGAAAGTCGGCTCCAGTTTGGTGACCAACGAAGGGCGCGGGCTGGATGAGGTCGCCATTGGGGAATGGTGTCGGCAAATGGCGCAACTGGTGCAAACCGAACACGAAGTGATTATGGTTTCCAGTGGCGCGATTGCCGAGGGCATGAAGCGTCTGGGTTGGACAGCACGCCCCAAAGCCATTCAAGATTTGCAAGCCGCCGCCGCCGTCGGGCAAATGGGTTTGGCGCAGATGTACGAAACCAAGCTCCGTGCCAATGGCCTTGGCAGTGCGCAGGTGCTGCTGACGCACGCCGATTTAGCGGATAGGGAGCGTTATTTGAACGCCCGTTCCACCCTGCTGACGCTGCTCAAGCTGGGCGTAGTACCCGTTATCAACGAAAACGATACGGTGGTGAATGACGAAATCAAGTTCGGCGATAACGACACATTGGGCGCATTGGTAGCGAATTTGGTCGATGCCGATGCCCTCATCATCCTGACCGATCAAAAAGGCCTCTACACCGCCGATCCACGCAAAGACCCCGCCGCCGAATTCGTTCACGAAGCGCGTGCCGGTGACCCGTTGTTGGAAGCGATGGCAGGCGGTGCAGGTTCGAGCATTGGGCGCGGGGGCATGATTACCAAAATCCTCGCTGCCAAACGCGCGGCAGGTTCGGGCGCTTCGACCGTGATTGCATGGGGACGCGAGCCGGATGCCCTGATTCGCCTCACACGCGGAGACCGTATCGGCACGCTGCTGATCGCGCAAACGCAAAAAATGCAGGCGCGTAAGCAGTGGATGGCAGATCATCTGCAACTGCGGGGCGCGGTTATCGTGGATGATGGTGCGGCGTTGAAACTGCGTGAAGAAGGCAAAAGCCTCTTGCCGATTGGCATGGTGCAGGTGGAAGGCGATTTCTCGCGCGGCGATGTGATTGCGGTGCGGGATAGTGCGGGCGTTGAATTTGCACGCGGTTTGGCGAACTACGCCAGCGCCGAGGCACGCTTGCTGTGCAAAAAACCCTCGGCAGAAATTGAAAATATCCTCGGTTATGCAGGGGAATCGGAGATGCTGCATCGGGATAACTTGGTGTTGGTGGGGTAATAATTCTTCTAATAATTTTTCAATTGGAGTATTTATGGATCGCTGCTTAATCGTTTTTGACCTGGACACCAAGTGTCTGGAGAAAAACTACCATAATAATAGTTGGCAAAATGCCTACGCAGATATTCGTAGAATTTTGAATCGACACCGATTTAACAATATCCAAGGAACGGTTTATTTGAGCGAACGGGGTGTCCGGCAAGCGCATGGCACGCTTGCCTTGCAAGAAGTAGCGATTAAATTTGCTTGGTTTGAAAAATGCGTTTCCAGTGTTCAGTTTTACGATTTAGCAGACGATTTTAATGCGCAATTTATTGTCGATGGCGTAGCACAAGCAAGAGCGGCATTTGACCGCAGAATCGCGGATTTACGGCAACAACTTATTATGGCGGGATTACCAACCGATAAAGTAGATGAAATTATCGGTAAACAAGTGTTTGCACTTGAAAATACGCCGCAGGGAAATATCCCACCTACATTGACTCCATAAAATCCAATAAAAATACCCGTGCCCCACGAATCCCGCCTTGATCGCCTGTTGCGTGAATTATTAGAAAACCAGCGTATCGCGGCGTTGGGGACGTTGAGTGACGACGGTATCCCGTTTATTTCCATGACTCCCTACGCGCTTGCGCCCGAATTGGGTGGGCTGGTGATTCATGTGAGCGCGTTGGCGGCGCAT
>CALMCD010000290.1 GCA_937863075.1 uncultured Rhodoferax sp.
GCGCGTTGCAGGGTGGGGACTCGCGATCCGATTTGGCTCCAAATTGCGCGTAAATCGTATACCGCCCAAATCGCGTCACTGTAAGCATTCAAGCGCTCTAGGCTAATTGTGGGCTTGGTGTCGTCGTAGAGGGAGATTTTGGGCGGATGGGGGTCGTCTTCGGTGAGGGCAATAATGCTTTCCAGCGCGTCGTTATGCCCTTTAGCGAGTTTTTTATGTTTGATTGGGCTTTCCCATTCTTCCGGCCACGATTCAACCGCGTACATAAATCCCACCGCCCACACCTGACCAAAATAGGGCAGGGGTTTACCGTTAATAAAATTGGCGCGTTCCGCTTCGGGAATTTGTTCCACTACGCCACGCACATCGGGGACTTCCGGTTGATACGCGGCATCATCTTCCAGTGAATCCACATCGGTATCCAACGCAGTTTGCACTTCTTGCCAACGCTGTTGCCACAACTCCATGAACCGCGCACGCTGGGCGGCATCGGCAAACGCTTCGGGTTCGAGCAACACTTCCAGATATTCCTCTGCCGGAATCACGCGGCGGCAGCACACCAGCGCAGCCAAAAAGCCTTCGCAGAATTCAGCGTGGGGCGTTTCTTTGGCGCGGGTGCGCAGGTCGTCCAGAATGTCTTCCAGCTCGTCCATCAAGGTGAGGTCGTTATCGGGGTTATTTGGGGTGCTTTCAGTCATATCATTTTTTCCTTTGTCTTCTATTTTTGCTATTTATTTTATAGCCTTCGACACAAATACTTTCAAGGCTAAAAGTCTTTTTCGCATACAAAGCACGGCTTTATCTTTGCTTAAAAGCGGGCATTGGTGTGCCACGGCGAGGTCAATAAACTTTTGGTCATCGGCATCTTTGCACGTCACAGGCGCTTTGGCGGCAACCGGAACGATCTGCGCCATCGCGTCAAACTGCTCCAACACCGCCTCCGTGGTGAGCTGGTAAAACTGCACACGCTTGGCGATTTGCGGGTAATCCAAGACCCGCGCCAATTCGTCGCGCATGGGCGTGGTGGCGATCCAATGCAAACTGCCATCGCGCAAGCCCACGCGCACCGGTTCGGCGGCGGTGTCGTTGAAGATGAAAATGTCTAAAACGATGTTGGTATCGAGGACGATAAGACGCGGCAACAGCGCCAAATTAGCTTCGCTCACGCACACTTCCCTTCACCATATCAAACCGGAACATACGGCATTCAATCGGGCCATTCCACATGGGAACGCGGCGGGATTCTTTGAGGCGCATTTTGCTGGGCAATTTCAAATCGGGCGTTAATACCCATGCCGACCAGCCGCTGAAATTGCGTTTCCAATGCGTGGCGAGTTGGCTGAAAAATTCGCCGCCGTCCTCGGTTTGCGCTACTTCACGCTGACCAAAACGTGCCTGCTCGCCCTGCCCCGCCACGCCACCCACGCCGATACGCTCGCCATACGGTGGATTGAGCAGCATCACCCCCGCAACCGTACACGGCGACATCCGCTGCAAGGCATCGCCACCGCGAAATTCGATGACATCCGCCACGCCCGCGCGTTCGGCATTGCGCTGCGCAAAGTCCACCATCCGGTGCGACACATCGCTGCCAAAAATAAGAGCCGATTGCCCAGCCTCGGGCTTTACCACGGCATCCGCAGCTTCTTTTTTCATAGCATCCCACACATGGCGCTGGAAGGGGAGATATTTTTCAAACGCAAAACGGCGCAGATTTCCGGCGGGGATATTGCACGCGATTTGCGCGGCTTCAATCGCAATCGTGCCGCTACCGCAGCAGGGATCGTAGAGCGGCAATAAATCGCTATCACCATCACCCGCCTCGCCCTCCGCCCAACCGCTGGCGGCGATCATGGCGGCGGCTAAAGTTTCTTTCAACGGCGCATCGCCCTTATCTTCGCGCCAACCGCGTTTGAACAGCGGCTCGCCGGAGGTGTCGATGTACAGCGAACATTCCTCGGTCGTAAGGTGGGCAAAAATCCGCACATCGGGGTATTGCGTGTTCACATCGGGGCGGATGTTGTGCGCTTTTTGGCGGAAGCGGTCGCACACCGCATCTTTGATTTTGAGCGCGGCAAAATTCAATGAATTCAAGGGGCTATGCTGCGCCGTAACCTCGATTTTGATGCTTTGTTTGGGCGTAAACCAAATCTCCCAAGCGACTTCGGAGGCGGCGCGGTAAAGGTCTTTTTCACTGCGGTACTGGGTGTGCGACAGTTGCACCAGCACGCGCTGTGCCAATCGGCTGTGCAGGTTCAAGAGCATGGCATCGCGCCAAGCCGTGCGCAGCATCACGCCCCCGCGCCGGACGAGCAAGTTTTGCCCCTCCAATCCCGTTAATGCGTGTACTTCGTGGGCTAATAAATCTTCTACGCCAGCCGCGCAGGGGAGGAATAAGGTGAGGTGGTTCATGGGGTTA
>CALMCD010000291.1 GCA_937863075.1 uncultured Rhodoferax sp.
GTAGCAGGCGGATCCCATAGCTGTGCTCTTAGTAGTGCAGGTGCTGTAACCTGCTGGGGATTAAATAACTATGCCCAATTGGGAAATGGAACAACCACTAGTTCTAGCATACCCGTACCAGTGACAGGATTAAGTAGCGGTGTTACAGCAATTGCAGCAGGGGCTAACCACACCTGTGCCATAGTCAATGGGGCTGCAAAATGCTGGGGTTTTAATGGAATGAATCTATTACTGGGTGACGGCTCATTGGTATTTACTTCTTCTACTCCCGTGCAAGTATCTGGATTAACCGCAGGCGTGACGGCTATTACCGCGGGTGCCAGCCACACTTGTGCATTGGGCAATGGTGCCATGCAATGCTGGGGGGGAAGCAATAGCTCCGGTGAGTTGGGTAACGGTACCCGTACCTCTTCCCGTACACCTGTACAGGTTTCAGTATTGCCTAACGGAAATATCACTGCGATTGCCGCTGGTGATATCCATACTTGCGCTGTAATTAATGGTGCTGCTCAATGCTGGGGAAGCAACGGCAATGGTCAATTAGGCAATGGCAGTACGATTTCTTCTACTACCCCCGTTCAAGTATCTGGACTGACTGCCGGTGTCACCGCGCTTGCCGCCGATATGAGCCACACCTGTGCTGTGGTCAATGGTGCTGCCAAGTGCTGGGGATTCAATACCTCTGGTCAATTGGGTAACGGTAGTACGACTAATTCTACTAGCCCCGTTCAAGTATCTGGCTTGACTATTGGCATCACAGCTATTGTTGCTGGTTCGTATTACACCTGTACCATAGACAATAACAATACTGCCAAGTGCTGGGGGTCTAATATCTATGGTCAATTGGGCAATAACACTATTGTCAATTCCAGCATACCTGTACCAGTGAATGGACTCAGCAGCGGCGTTACGGCTATTACTGGCGGTAGTGGTCAAGCCTGCGCCATTGTCAATGGCGTAGCGAAATGCTGGGGGAGCAACAGTTCTGGTCAATTGGGCAATGGTACTACGACCAACTCCAAAGTACCCGTTGCAGTGCTAACGTACCAAGTTATCAGTTTTGGTACAGCACCGAGCCTGACCTATGGCGGTGCAGCCGGAACGGTTAGTGCAACCGCAACATCCAATTTAGCCGTTACCTATACCAGTATGACGACGGGTATTTGTACCGTGAGTGGTAATGCAATTACCCCCCTCGCAATAGGAACTTGTACCATTGCAGCCGATCAAGCTGGGGATGCTAACCACAACGTAGCATTGCAAGTTACACAAAATATCACCGTAGCCAAGGCAGATCAAGCGACATTGATAGTAACCGTGAGCAGTCACACCATCACGCATGGCAATACGGCAACACTGGGTTATGGGGGCGGTAGTGGTACGGGAGTAGTCACCTACGCCAGCAATAACGCGAACTGCACGATTAGCGGAACTACGTTAGTCGCAGCGGCAGTGGGTTCGTGTGTGATTACAGCGACCCAAGCAGCCGATGTGAATTACATGGCTGCAACCGGAACGGTCAGCATCACGGTGATGGCTGTTCCCACACCACCTGTAACGCCTACCGCACCCGTTGATGGCAATGCGGGAAACACGGCTGATGCGGGGCAGGAACTGTTGATGGTGGGCGGCACTACGGTGAGAGCAGGAAACAACGGTGGAACGATTCAAGCGACAGGCAGAGCGGGTGTTTTTAACGTATCGGTAACCAGCGGCAGCATGGTGATTCCTTGTCTGGTTGCCTTGCCACTTTGTACCAGCGGACAAAACACATTGACGGTTTTGGTGGGTGAAACGGTACGCTTCACATCCGATGGCAAAGTCAGCAGTATCCAAATCAATCCTGCAACACCGAACGCAGTCGTTACCCGCTTGAACGGTAAGAATTGGATGGATACGATGGTGGGAATGTTGCAAGCCAAAGTTCCCGCACTCGGTGCAGAAGTGGTACGCAAAACCGATGATTGGAATGCACTGATGCTTGGATTCACGCTTGGTACTCTTGCCGTTACTGCACCATTACCCATGCAAGTCAATCCCACATTAGCGGATGATGTACGGTATCTACCCAACGGCACGCTGCAAGTGGTGACGAATGGTGTCATCGTGCATTTGATTCCGGCGTTATTGGATAAGCCCGACTTTCATGCAAAGTTACAAGGTTGGAATCCGAATGCCGATATGCGTGTGAATGGGGATGGAACGATTAGCATCCACGCCAATCGTATCCTTTACAGCGTGCGCCCCCATTGGTTGAGCGCCCATGACGGAGAGCAAAGTATTTTCCCTGCTACGTATAGTTTCGACCAGTTTTCGGCGATGGTCGCAACCCTTGATTCATCTGCCACGCTGCTTATGCAGTTAAATGGAAAATTGGCGCTCACCGTTCAAGGAACAACGTATACCTTGACACCGGATTACGAAGTTTCTTTACCGATGGATGGAACCCCCTCCGGCTTTGTTGTGCGGGGGAATAAATTGGTGATGACGTACCTTTTTGGTTTTACCCAAGGGTTTACCGTAGAACGGCGATAAAACTACGGTAAACGCTCAATAGCCTGCATTCGGGGTAGCAAATTGCCCCTCTCACCACACCGCCATCGCCGCCCGTGCCACCAGTGCCAGTACCAGCGCGACCCCGACCGATAGTCCGACCGAACCCCATGCCTGTTTAGCACCCATCGTTTTCAGCATCACGGCGAAAGTAGATACGCACGGCACGTAGAAGATCAAAAATACCAAGAGCGTGGCGATTTGGGCGGTGCTGAGTACCGTGTCCAGCTCTTGCGTTCCGAGTGCTTGGAAAATCATCAGCAGGGACAATTCCTTGCGCAGCACGCCAAACAACAGCGGCAAGCCCAACGCCAACGGCAAGCCCAGCCACCACACCGTGAGCGGAGTGAGGGCGATGTTGATCGCACTGTCAGCTCCCCAGTGACTTAATAAGGCGAGTATCACGCTCCCACCCACCAATAGCGGGGTGACGATGGTCAAAATATCACTGGTACGCAGCCATGTTTCCTTCACCATGCTGCGCCAATGGGGAAGCGTGTAGGGCGGAATTTGCTGCACCTGCCCGGGGCCTACTTCGCGCGGTCGTTGGCGTGATAAAAATTGACCCAGCACCGCAATCAACACCAGCATGAGCGCGTACAAACCCGTCACGCCGATGATGCCCAAGTATTTGCCCGCAATCGCCAAAATGATCGCGGATCGTGCCGAACAGGGGACAAAGGTAATCAGCACCGAGGCAATCAGCCGCTCACGCCCCGTACTGTTTCGCGCGACGGCCGAAATCGCTGGCACATTGCAACCCAGCCCCAGCAAAAACGGAACCGCTACGCCCCCATGCAGCCCGATGTGGTGAAACCCTCTGTCCACCACAAAGGCGATGCGGTGCATGATGCCCGCTTCCTCCAGCGCAATCAGCAGCAGCACCAGCGGAATCATGTAGGGCAACACAATCCCCGTGAGTCCGATAAAACCATCCAGCACCGCCCGCCCCAACACGCCCACGGTATCGGTCGGCTGCCAATGCTGGGTCGCGGCAACGATGAGCTGGGTGGTGTGGGCATCGATCCACGCACTGCCTTCAAACACCATCCACAACACGCCTGCAAACACCAAAATGCTAGAAAGCAGCCCCCATTGCGGATGCAGCATGAACGCATCCAACCACGATCGCCAATCACGCGCTGTATGCGTTTGCCCCATGCACAAGGCTTCTTCGCAGAGGATGGCGGCACGGTGGTGGCGGTCGGCGTGGATTTCATCGGCTAACGATCGCGGTAACTGCTGTTGTGCCGCTTGGCGCAGATTTTGGAACACGCCGTAATCGTCGGGAAAATGGGCTTGCAGTTGGGCTTCAAAATAAGGATGCTCTGCCGCAAACAATTTCAGCAGCAGAAAATGGGAGATATGCAGCGATTCCAGAATATCAGGGCGATTCAACGCCTGCCGCAAATCCCCCAACGTCCGCATGATGTGGGGACTCGGTTCGTGCGGTAGGGGGCAAGTCCCTTGGCGGATAACGGCAATCGCCGTATCGAATAATTCCGAGATGCCCTGCCCCATGATGGCCACCATCGGAATCACCGGAACACCCAGTGCGCGGGACAGCGCATCGTGCTGAATGGTGAGGCGTTTGCGCCGCGCTTCGTCGAGATGGTTCAGCGCAATCACCATTGGTAGACCCATTTGGCACAGTTCTAACGTCAATTCCAAATGCGCTTGTAAATTGGTGGCATCAATGACTTGAATGATGACATCGGGCGGATCATCCTCCCCCACCAGATATTGCAAGACCCCCACACTATCCTCTTGCACATGGTAGAGCGAGCGCACACTGGGCAATTCGATGACGTGTACCTGATTCAACCCAATTTGCACTTCACACGCATGGTAGGGTAAAGCCGTTCCAATCAATGCGCCGGATTGGGGGACGGTGCTGGCCACCGAATCAAAAATGGTGGATTTCCCCGCACCAGGTAATCCGACCAACGCAATGCGCTTGCGCTCCCCCCGCAAAAGAGAGGGATAAAAAGCAATAGGTTGGGAAGTGGTAACGTTGTTTGTTGAAGCCATAACACAATGAGATTTATTCTCATTATGCTATGGCTTGGTACGTGGCGATTGGTTCTGGCGCAACTGTGCCGCCTTAGCACGCGCTTCTACGGCGAAGAAGCTGTAAAGATCGGCGAGATTTTCGTAAGCAGTAGGATAGCTGGGGTTGGTGCGAATCGCCATTTCTAGTGCGTTGCGTGCCTTCTCGAACTGGTTTTGCTTGACGTAAATCACCGCGAGGTTGTTATAGGGTTCGGGTAGTTCAGGGTACTCTTGGTTCAGTTGCAGCAAGATGGCGGCGGCGGCATCCAGCTTGCCGGCATCACGCAATTGGTTGCTTTGTGCTAAACGGGTTTGCGGGTTATCGGCGGCAATTGCCGATGCACTCAACACCAAAACCAAAATCAAAACCAACATCGAAACCAATGGCATCGTTGCTTTTTGCAAAAAATAGGTCATAAAAAATAAAGAGATAATTATCAAATTTTAGTCGCCATGAGCCTCTCTAGCCTTCGCATTTACAACACGCTCTCGCGTTCCATTGAGCCGTTTTCCCCTCTCGAAGCCGGACACGTTCGGATGTACGTATGCGGTATGACGATTTACGATTTGTGCCACATCGGTCACGCCCGCATGGTGATGGCGTTTGATGTGGTGCAACGCTGGCTCAAAGCCAGTGGCTACCGCGTTACCTACGTGCGCAACATCACCGATATTGACGACAAAATTATCCGCCGTGCGTTGGAGCGGAATATCCCCATTCGCCAGCTCACCGATGAAATGACCGCCTTGATGCACGAGGACATCGCCCAACTCGGCATCGAACCACCCACCATCGAACCGCGTGCCACGCAATACATTCCGCAAATGCTCGGCATGATTCGTGCGCTGGAAGAGAACGGATTGGCGTACAAAACCCCATCCGGGGATGTGAATTACGCGGTGCGCAAATTCCAAGGGTACGGCAAACTTTCCGGTAAATCATTGGAAGATTTACGGGCGGGTGAGCGCGTAGCGGTGGACGATGGAAAAGCCGATCCGCTGGATTTCGTCCTGTGGAAATCCGCCAAACCCGAAGAACCCGACGACGCAAAATGGGACGGCAATATCGACGGTCATGGTTACGGCATGGGTCGCCCGGGCTGGCACATTGAATGCTCGGCGATGAGTTGCCACACCTTGGGCGAAACCTTTGACATTCACGGTGGCGGCGCGGATTTGCAATTTCCGCATCACGAAAACGAAATCGCCCAAACCGAAGGGGTCACCCACCAAACGATGGCACGCTTTTGGATGCACAACGGTTTTGTGCAGATTGATAACGAGAAAATGTCAAAAAGCCTCGGCAACTTTTTCACCATCCGCGATGTGTTGGCGAAATACGATGCAGAAACGGTGCGCTTTTTCTTGGTACGCGGACACTATCGCACCGCGCTAGGCTACAGCGATGCGCATTTGAACGATGCCCGCACGGGTTTGAAACGTCTTTACACGGCGTTGGATTTGGTCGCACCCGCTGTGGACAACGCCGAAGTGGTTGCAACCATTGATTGGACAACCCCCTACGCCCAACGCTTCCAAGCGGCGATGAACGACGATTTTGGTACGCCCGAAGCCGTCGCCGTGTTATACGATTTGGCGGGCGAAGTGAATCGCACCAAAGATCAAAACCTCTCACAATGCTTACGCCAACTGGGAGGGGTGCTAGGATTATTGCAGCAAGACCCCAAAACCTTCCTACAAGCGGGTGCGACTTTGGACGATGCCGCGATTCAAGAAAAAATCGCCGAACGTGCCGCCGCCAAAGCCGCTAAAAACTTTGCGCTGGCCGATAGCATCCGCAAGGCGCTGCTGGAACAAGGCATTGTGCTGAAAGATTCTGCCGCCGGCACGACATGGGAAGTGCAACAGTGATACCCCTGACTCCCTCATTCTGGGCGGAAGCGTGTACGCACTTGATGCAAAAAGATCGGGTAATGAAGCGCTTGATTCCGCAGTTTGGGGATGTGAGCCTCGAATCACGCGGTGATCCGTTCGTTACGCTGGCACGCAGCATCGTGGGTCAGCAAATTTCGGTGAAGGCCGCGCAAACGGTGTGGAATCGCTTTGTCGCTTTGCCAGAAAAAATGACCCCCACGCATGTGCTGCACCTGCCAATCGACGCGATGCGGGCAGCGGGTTTAAGCGCCCGTAAAGTCGAATACATGGTCGATTTGGCGCAGCATTTTGAAAATGGCACGCTGCACACCGCCCAATGGGACTGCATGAGTGACGATGAAATCATCACCGAACTGGTCGCCATTCGCGGCATTGGACGCTGGACGGCTGAGATGTTTTTGATTTTTCACCTGATGCGCCCCAATGTCTTACCGCTGGACGATGTGGGGCTGATTAACGGCATCCGCCAAAATTATTTTTCCGGCGAAGCCGTCAGCCGCAGCGAAGTGCGCGAAGTAGCCGCCGCATGGACACCCTTTTGCACCGTTGCCACTTGGTACATCTGGCGCTCACTCGACCCGCTGCCGGTGGCGTATTAGACAAACTCATCCTCAACGAGCCATAAAAAACCCCGCAGCGCTTTCGCCCTACGGGGTTTTTGTTTGGGGGATGAGGCGGGTTACGCCTCCAACAGAGATACGGGGAAATTACATTCCCATGCCGCCCATTCCACCCATACCGCCCATATCACCACCACCCATGCCGCCGCCGCCAGCAGATTCAGCTTTGGGGGATTCGGCAATCATGCACTCGGTGGTCAGCATCAAGGAGGCTACGGATGCCGCGTTTTGCAATGCAGTGCGGGTTACTTTGGTGGGGTCGAGAATACCCATTTCGATCATGTCACCGTAGGTATCGTTAGCCGCATTGAAACCGTAGTTGCCAGAGCCGTTCAACACCGCGTTCACGACCACAGAGGCTTCGCCGCCTGCGTTGTAAACGATTTCGCGCAGAGGTGCTTCAATCGCTTTCAACACCAAGGCAATGCCGTGGTCTTGGTCAGCGTTGTCGCCTTTGATGACACCAGCCGCTTGCTTGGCACGCAACAAAGCCACACCACCGCCAGCCACAATGCCTTCTTCCACCGCAGCGCGGGTAGCGTGCAGAGCATCTTCTACGCGGGCTTTTTTCTCTTTCATTTCGACTTCAGTGGCAGCACCGACTTTAATCACGGCAACACCGCCAGCCAATTTGGCAACGCGCTCTTGCAGTTTTTCGCGGTCGTAATCGGAAGTCGCTTCTTCGATTTGAATGCGGATTTGCTTCACGCGGGCTTCAATATCCGCAGCAGCGCCGTTGCCGTCGATGATGATGGTGTTTTCTTTGCCCACTTCGATGCGTTTTGCCACGCCGAGGTCTTGCAACGTCACTTTTTCCAAGGACAAGCCCACTTCTTCGGCAATAACCTTGCCGCCAGTCAAAATGGCGATGTCTTCCAACATGGCTTTGCGGCGATCACCAAAACCGGGAGCTTTCACTGCCACGACTTTCAAAATACCGCGCAACG
>CALMCD010000292.1 GCA_937863075.1 uncultured Rhodoferax sp.
TTCGCCATGACATCCTGCCACCTCACCCCCGCATGGGCTGCATTGCAGCAACACTTTGAAAACCAAGGTCGCACATTCGATTTGCGCGAAGCTTTTGCTGCTGATTCACAGCGCTTTGAACGCTTCAGCCAAATAGCGCCTTATCTTTTTGCGGATTTATCCAAAAACTGGATGGATACGGATACGCAGGGGTTATTGTGTGATTTAGCGCGTCAATGTGGATTGGAAGCGCATCGCAATGCTTTCTTTGCCGGAGAAAAAATCAATAACACCGAAAACCGTGCCGTCATGCACTGGTTACTGCGCCATCCAGTTGCTACGCCTGAAGTAGAAGCCACCCGCGCCGCCATGCTAGCCTATGCCGAGCAGGTGCGCCATGATGCCGCGATTACGGATGTGGTGAATATCGGCATTGGTGGTTCGGATTTAGGGCCGCAGATGGCAACACTGGCGTTGTCGGCCTTTGCAATTCCTGATAAGCTTTTTCATTTTGTCTCGAATATCGACGGGCATGAGTTAGCCGCCACCCTGCAACAACTGCGTCCTGAAAGCACCTTGTTTTTAATCGCCAGCAAAACCTTTACCACCATCGAAACCATGACGAATGCCCATTCTGCCAAGGCATGGTTTCTGGCACAGGGCGGCACGGATACGCAACGGCATTTTGCAGCGCTCACCACGAATATCGAAGCGGCGCGGCAATTTGGTATCCGCACCACCTTCGGATTTTGGGACTGGGTAGGCGGACGCTATTCGGTATGGTCAGCGATTGGGTTACCACTGGCGATTGCGATCGGAGCCGATGGATTCCGCGATTTTTTGGCAGGTGCGCACGCGATGGATGAACATTTCCGCACCGCGCCGCTCGAACACAATCTTCCCATGCAGATGGGATTGCTGGATGTGTGGTATCGCAATTTTCATGGCTTGAATGGTCGCAGTGTTGCACCGTACCACAGTGCGTTAAAGCGTTATCCCGCTTATTTGCAGCAACTGGAAATGGAAAGCAATGGCAAGCGCGTGAGCGCCCAAGGCGAAGCGTTGCCCTATGCTACCTCCCCCACCGTTTGGGGTGAATCGGGTACGAATGGGCAACACGCTTTTTTCCAAATGCTGCATCAGGGTACGGATGTGATTCCGGTGGAATTTGTGGCTGTCACACAAGCACGGCATGATTTGGCGGGGCATCAAACCCTTTTATTGTCGAACGCACTGGCGCAGGCACAGGCCTTGATGCTGGGCCAAGAGGATGCGGGCGGACATCGCCATTTCCCGGGTAATCGCCCTAGCACCTTTTTATTACTGGATGATTTGAATCCAGCCAGCTTGGGTGCATTGTTGGCTTTGCAAGAGCATCGTGTTTTTGTAACGGGCAGTATTTGGGGGATTAACAGCTTCGACCAATGGGGTGTAGAACTGGGAAAAATGTTGGCAAAAGCGATAGAAAAGTGTTTATTGCACGGTAACCTCACAGGCTTGGATAGCTCCACCGCAGGTTTGGTGAATAGAATCCGACAACAAATGCAAGAATAAATGCAAGAATAAATGGAAGAAGAAAGGAAAGTTATGAAAGACCGTTTCCCATCACTTGGCAATACCGCCAGTGCAGCCGCATTGGTACTGGCTACTCTTTTCTCCACCGGAGCAGCGCAAGCGGGTGCGCTTTATACGGCGCAAAATGGCACGCTCACCATTCCCGCACTGAACTTTCCGGGCAATGGAACATTTCAGGTGCAGCTCACGGCACGCAGTGCGCTGTTGCGTGTCGGCACGGTCTTCCAATTTACCAGTGCCGCGCCTAACAGTACAACGGATAGTATGCCCGCGAACTACAACAGTTCCACCAAAACCATTTACTTGGTGGCAGTCGCGGTACGCAGTGCCGATGGTTTGGTGAATTATTTTGACATCAAGCTGCGGATGCAAGATTCCGCCGGACAAAGCTGGATTGTGGACAGTGTGGACGACACCTTGCTCGGACAAACACTCATCAACAATGCCCAAGGTGTAGCGGGTTCTAACGGTACATCGGGTACAGCGGGTACACCGGGGCCTACGGGTGCGACCGGTGCGACGGGTGCGACCGGCCCTGCTGGCCCTGCGGGTACAGGCGTTTCGGGTACTTTTGGTACGAACACCAATACCGTCACCCAAGGAACGACGACTGCCAACCTTCCCACCTGCGTTATTGGCAGTGTGATGCTGATGGCTGGAACCAAATTCCCCACCAATTACCTCAAAGCCGACGGAACGGTGGTGACCAGCACTACCTACCCCGCGCTGGTGTCTTACTTGGGTGGAGCCAGTGCCACCAATGCCGCACTGCCGAGTGTGCAAAGTGCCGCCCCCAATGGCCTGACGTATGTGATTTGCGCAACGGGCATTACGCCTTGATTTTTTGGATTTGATTTACCATGTCCTTTCGTTCCTATTTTTCTCAAGGTGCTGTCGCGTTGGCGTTATCGACATTGTTGGCTGCGCCTGCATCGGTACACGCTTCTGCGGTTTATACGGTGCAAGATAATACGTTGCTTATCCCCACCCTCAATATCCCCGGATTAGGCGCTTATCAAATCAAACTGGCGGGACGTAGCTC
This sequence comes from uncultured Rhodoferax sp., assembly GCA_937863075.1. Classification (GTDB taxonomy): domain Bacteria; phylum Pseudomonadota; class Gammaproteobacteria; order Burkholderiales; family Burkholderiaceae_C; genus Allorhodoferax. The sequence goes on from CALMCD010000292.1 coordinate 2,597, forward strand.
AACCTTGAATGTGGGTTCGGTTTTTCAGTTGACGGCGGCCACACCCGCCACCACGGTCGATAGTGTTCCAGCTAGTTTCAATACGGCCAGTAAGACGATTTTTCTGCTTTCTGCTGCGGTGCGCGGTGTCGATGGCATCGTGACCTACTTTGACATCACACTGCGAATGCAAGATTCGGGTGCGCAAAGCTGGACGGTCGAAACCATGAAAGATACCAATATCGGTCAAACGGTTTCGGGTGCTTCGGGTGCTGCTGGCGCAACGGGTGCGACTGGAGCCACAGGGGCTACCGGTGCAACCGGAGCTACAGGCGCGACGGGTGTAACGGGCGCGACCGGAGCTACGGGAGCCGCCAGTACCGCAGTCGGCCCCACAGGGCCTACCGGTGCAACAGGGGCGATTGGCCCCCAAGGGGCAACGGGTGCAGCCAGTACCGCTGTCGGCCCGACGGGGCCAACGGGGCCAACAGGCCCCGCAGGGCCGCAAGGGATAACCGGAGCTGCTAGTACCGCCGTTGGCCCGATTGGCCCGACTGGCCCCGCAGGGCCGCAGGGTGTGGCAGGTTTGAATGGATCAATTGGTGCAGTAGGCCCGATAGGCCCCACTGGTGTCCAAGGCCCTGCTGGGCCAGCAGGTGCAACAGGCCTACAAGGTCAGCAGGGAACACAAGGGCCTACGGGAGCCACAGGCCCGGGCGTGATTGTTGGAACTTCTTTGCCCGCTGGCACTTGCACCAATGGAACCATGTATTTCAATAACGTGACTGGATCCAAGATTTTGTACGTTTGTACGGGTTCAACATGGGTAGCAATCGCCCCCTAGTCTGCCTGAACATGATTGTGCGGGATGAGGCGGCAGTGATTGAACGCTGCCTTGCTTCCGTGCGTCCGTTCATTGATACCTGGGTGATTGTGGATACGGGTTCGGTGGACGATACGCCCGCCCGCATTCAGCGTGCGTTAGCGGGTATTGCGGGCGAATTGCACCATCGACCGTGGAAAAATTTTGGTCACAACCGCACCGAAGCCTTGAATCTGGCACGAAATCGGCTGAATCGGATTCAGCAGGTTGATGACACTGGCGGTTATTTCCTGTTTATGGATGCCGATGAAACCCTCGGTACAGCGCCCGATTTTCGTTTTCCGGCTTTAACCGAAGGTGCGTATTCATTGGAAACGCGGTTTAGCGAATTGCGTTACGACCGCGTGAACCTCGTCTCCAGCCGCCTGCCGTGGCGCTGGGAAGGCGTTTTGCACGAATATCTGGAAGCCGGACAATCCATCCCGCAACCGCGTTTAGACGGATTGTGGCTGGAGGTTAGCACCGAAGGCGCACGTTCGCGCGACCCGCTTAAATTTCAAAAAGATGCCGCCGTGCTCGAAGAAGCGTTGCGCCACGAACCCCATAACGCCCGTTATGTGTTCTATCTGGCGCAAAGCTGGCGCGATTGTGGGCAATACGCCCTCGCCCGCACCCAGTACGAACGCCGTGCCACGATGGGCGGCTGGGATGAAGAAGTGTGGTACGCGCTCTATCAGGTGGCGCGTCTTTCCGAGTTGTTGGGCGATGGGAAAGAGATGATAGTGGCACACTATTTACGCGCCTATTCCAACCGTCCGACCCGTGCCGAGCCGCTGGTGATGCTGGCACGTTATCTGCGCGGGCAGAACGATTGGAATGTGGCGTATTTGGTGGCGCAATCGGCATTGCCGATTCCGATCTCCAGCGACCGCCTGTTTGTCGATTACCCGCTGTATGCGTGGGCGCGTCACGATGAGCTGGCGTTAGCCGCCTTCTACACCGGACGCACGGATCAAGCCGCAATACTCTGGCAAGAACTGCTGCAAAACCCCCATCTGCCCGCCGAAGAGCGTCCGCGTATCGTGCAGAATTTGGGGTTTATCCCCCGTTCAGGGTGATGCTTTAATGCTTATGGGTTGAATGGTCGTGTGCAGCGGGTGCGGGTTTTACGGGGCTGCTGGCAACGACGGGCTGGGTTCCAACTTCAATGGTTCCGCGCATTCCCGCTTCCAAGTGACCCGGAATTAAACACGCCATTTCGAGCGTCGTCGCCTGCGCAAACGTCACGACCATTTCACCTTTTTTACCAGCATCCACATGCAGTGACGCACCACCAGCATGGTGATCGTGGCTATCCGCACGGACTTTTCCGGCGGCTATTTGGCGCATCAACTCGGCGTGTTCCGCAATTTCTTTGGCACTGCCCAGCACCATTTCGTGCGCCGTAGCACCATCGTTATGCACCACAAAATGGATGGTTTCACCCGCTTGCACCGGAATGCTGCTGGGGGTAAAGCGCATCCGGTCATCCATGCGCACAATCACGCTGCGGCTAATGGTTTGCGCGACCAAAGCGGGCTGCTCATTCACGCTGTGGCTATCATCACCGTGACTATGTTGTTGCTGCATAGCGGGATTTGCTTCAAACCATTGCCATGCCGAATAGCTGATAACACAAGTCGCCAATCCGATGCCCACCACATACAGCCACGCTTTACGCTGCCAAGCAAAATCGCCGCTGACTGCCATCGCCAAGACGGAAGCAAAAAATCCCACCGGTACGACCCAAGCGCTGCGGGCGGGTGAATCGGGAAAATGCTGCAATCCCCCCGTAAAAAATCCCAAGCCAATCGACAGCAGCGTACCCCATAGCAGGGTTTGCAACAGCGTTTTGGGCGTTTCGGCTTCTTGGCTGGTGAGATGGTGTTCCCACCACGCGCCCATCACAAATAAAACGATACCGATACCCGCCGTCCACAACGAACGCTCACCACTGAAAAAACCGTGGTTCACCGCACCGGAGATAAAACTAATCCCCGAATACTTGAGCAACATACTGGCGTGTTGCGATGAAAAAGAAAAAGATGACGATGCAGAATCTGCCATGATAAAAACCTCAAAAAAATGAATGAAAACGCCTAGAACGCATATAGGGCGTACATAGGTAGCTACAAATTCTGTAGCAAAACCGGTGCAATCAATTTTTCAGAGGATCAAATCGGCGGGCGCAAATCGGGTGTATGTTGCCAGCGTGCGACATCCTGCGCATGGTGAACAGGCGGCGCGTGGCGGGGTAAGGCGGTGGGAATATGCAACACCATCAACGTATGCAGCACGCCCATGCAGCATACATGGCATAACGCGCTACTAACATCGGCATCGAGTGCCATATCGGATTCGGTTTCGATTTCGTGGCAGGACATGGCTTCGGTCATCGGTGCAGAGGTCACAATTGCTGGAGACGGCATCGCCCATGCCGCGCCTGTCAGCAAGCGCAGCACAACCAAAACCAGCAAAAAGCACCGAATCCATTGCATCAATCGCATGTTCCCATTATCTCACCCATGCGCACGGGTAAAGCCGCTTTCCAATCAGGGTGAAACGCCATGCCAGCCGATTGCGGAAACAGCATCACCACGGTTGAACCCAGCATGAAACGTCCCATTTCATCGCCTTGGCGCAGGGTAATCGCGTCTTTACCTTCTTTACCTTCTTTACTTTCGTAATGCTTTTCCCACAGCGTACCCGTGCGCGGCGGATTCACCACACCGTGCCAGACGGTTGCCATGCTGCCGACAATGGTCGCGCCCACCAGCACCAGCACCATCGCGCCGTGCGGGGTATCGAAGACGCAAACGACGCGCTCATTGCGGGCGAACAATCCGGGAACGCCCCGCGCGGTGGTCGGATTCACCGAGAATAAATCCCCCGGGACGTAAATCATGCGCCGCAGCACGCCATCGCAGGGCATGTGGATGCGGTGGTAATCGCGCGGGCTTAAATAAATGGTCGCAAAATACCCGTTTTCAAACTGCGCCGCCAATGTCCTGTCTCCGCCGACCAGCGCAGTCGTGGAATACGAATGCCCTTTGGCTTGAAAAATCTGGTCGCTTTCAATGGCTCCAATTTGGCTAATCGCCCCATCCACCGGACACAGCCACGGCGCTTGCGCTAACGGACGCGCTCCGGTTTTCAAGGCGCGGGTGAAAAAATCGTTAAACGTGGCATAACTGGCGATGTCTGGATTCGCCGCTTCTGCCATATTCACGTTGTAGCGTTGGACAAACCAGCGGATGACCGAAGTGGTCGTGCTACCCAACGCAGCACGGGCAAATGAACCAGCCAACGCCGTCAATGCTTGCTTGGGGATAAGATACTGCGGTAAAACGCTAATGAGGGACATAAATATGAATCCACTATCAAAAAGAGAGCAACAAACACGCATTTTACAAGCACTCAAACCGCATGTGCCTGTGGATTGCCTGCTCTGGACGGATGAGGACACCACGCCTTACGAGTGTGATGCGCTCACCGCCTACCGTCAACGCCCGCTGCTGGTTGCCCTGCCGGAAACCGAGGAACAAGTCAGTGCCATTTTGAAAACCTGCTACGCGCTGCATGTGCCTGTGGTGGCGCGTGGTGCAGGCACGGGGCTATCGGGCGGAGCGCTTCCCCATGCGGAAGGGGTCACGCTTTCATTGGCGCGGTTCAATCGTATTGTTGAAATCGATCACCTCAGCCGCACGGCGGTCGTGCAATGCGGGGTACGGAATTTGGCGATTAGCGAAGCGGTGGCTCCGCTGGGTTTGTACTACGCCCCCGACCCCAGTAGCCAAATTGCTTGCACCATTGGCGGCAATGTGGCGGAAAACTCGGGTGGCGTTCATTGTTTGAAATACGGCCTCACGCTGCACAACGTGTTGAAGGTGCGCGGCTTTACGATGGAAGGCGATCCCATCACCTTTGGTAGCGATGCGCTGGATTCTCCGGGTTACGATTTACTGAGTTTGGTGGTCGGTAGCGAAGGTATGTTGGCGGTCATCACCGAAGTGACCGTCAAACTCGTGCCGAAACCACAGTTGGCACGCTGCATCATGGCGAGTTTTGACGATCTGCGCAAAGCCGGTGACGCAGTAGCAGCGGTGATTGCCGCCGGCATTATTCCCGCCGGATTGGAGATGATGGACAAACCCATGACCGCCGCCGTCGAAGACTTCGTCAAAGCGGGTTACGACCTCAACGCCGAAGCGATTTTGTTGTGCGAAAGCGATGGCACGCCGGAGGAAGTCGAAGAAGAAATTGCGCGGATGGCGAGTGTTCTGACGGCATCGGGTGCAACCAAGATCGCCGTCAGCCAGAACGAAACCGAGCGCATGAAGTTTTGGAGCGGTCGCAAAAACGCCTTCCCCGCCAGCGGTCGCATCAGCCCCGATTACATGTGCATGGATTCCACCATTCCGCGCAAACGGCTGGCCGATATTTTGATAGCGATTGCCGAGATGGAGAAAAAATACCAATTGCGCTGTTCCAACGTGTTCCACGCGGGTGATGGTAATTTGCATCCGCTGATTTTGTTTGATGCCAATGATCCCGATCAATTGCACCGCTGCGAATTATTCGGTGCCGAGATTTTAGAAACCAGCGTGGCAATGGGCGGCACGGTGACGGGTGAACATGGCGTGGGCATCGAAAAACTGAATAGCATGTGTACCCAGTTCAGTGTGGAAGAAAATGCCCAAATGCAAGCGATTAAAACCGCGTTTGATGAAAAAGGATTATTGAATCCGGGCAAGGTCATCCCCACCCTGCACCGCTGCGCCGAATACGGAAAAATGCTCGTGCGCAGCGGAAAAATCAAGCACCCCGATTTACCGAGGTTTTAATTTTTCTCCGGTGCAGGCGACAAAGGGGCTGTGCCGGACAAACTTTGCTGCATACGGCGGTGCAGCTCTTGAATCATCCATTCCGCTGCGGAAAGTTGCTCGCTATTGGGGGTAGCAGG
>CALMCD010000293.1 GCA_937863075.1 uncultured Rhodoferax sp.
CGCTATTTGCTACCAATTCAATAGCTACCCGTGCAGGCTGGATAAGCACGGGGAGCTATTTTTACGTTTTACGCTTCTACATCGTCTTCCATGCACTCAATCATCACATCGCCGAAGCCGGAACAGCTCACCTGCACTGCGCCTTCCATCAAGCGGGCAAAGTCGTAGGTAACGTGTTTGGTGGCAATGGCGCGTTTCATGGCGAGGATGATGAGGTCGGCGGCTTCTGTCCAACCCATGTGGCGTAACATCATCTCGGCTGACAAAATTTCCGAACCCGGATTCACATAATCCTTGCCTGCATAACGGGGCGCGGTTCCGTGCGTTGCTTCAAAGCATGCCACCGAATCGGACATATTCGCACCCGGGGCAATGCCGATGCCGCCTACCTGTGCTGCCAGCGCGTCTGAGATGTAATCGCCGTTCAGGTTCATGGTGGCAATCACGCTGTATTCGGCGGGGCGCATCAAAATACGTTGCAAGAAAGCGTCGGCGATGCTGTCTTTGATGATGATGTCTTTACCGGTTTTCGGATTTTTGAGTCGACACCAAGGGCCGCCATCCATCAACACCGCGCCAAAATCACGCTGGGCAACGGCATACGCCCAATCGCGGAAGCTGCCTTCGGTGAACTTCATGATGTTGCCCTTGTGAACAATGGTCACGCTGGGTTTGTCGTGGTCGATGGCGTATTGAATCGCTTTGCGCATCAAGCGTTCCGTTCCTTCGCGCGAAACGGGTTTGATACCGATGCCGGACGTGTTGGGGAAACGAATTTTTTGCGAGCCGATTTCTTGCTGCAAGAATGCAATCAAACGCAGGGCTTTGGGCGATCCGGCTTCAAATTCGATGCCCGCGTAAATGTCTTCCGAGTTTTCGCGGAAGATGACCATATTGGTTTTATGCGGTTCTTTCAACGGGCTGGGAACGCCGTCAAAATACTGCACAGGGCGCAAACACACGTACAAATCCAACTCTTGGCGCAAAGTCACGTTCAGGGAGCGGATGCCGCCACCCACGGGCGTGGTCAAAGGGCCTTTGATGGAAACCACGTATTCACGCAATACTTGCACGGTTTCTTCGGGCAACCACACATCGGGGCCGTAGATGCTGGTGGATTTTTCACCCGCATACACTTCCATCCACTGGATTTTTCGTTGGCCGCTGTAGCATTTTTCTACTGCGGCATCGACCACCTTCATCATCACGGGCGTGATGTCCCGCCCCGTACCGTCGCCTTCAATGAAAGGGATGATGGGCTGATCGGGCACGTTCAGGGACATGTCTTCATTGACAGTGATTTTTTGTCCCTCGGCGGGAATGTGGATGTGCTGGTAGGTCGTCATGAATCAGGGTCTCCGGTTGTGTGGAGGGTTGAAAGGGTGTGTACAGGTAAATTTTATTCCCAAAAAATTTACTGTAAGCCACTAAAAAAGTTGATAGCATTATTGGATAATGCAAAGTGTCTATGCTTTATCGACTGTTCGTTTTAATGATTCGCTTCAACTTTTAGGAACTACACATATGAATAAACTACTTCTCGCACTCGTCGCCAGCTTGGTTTCTTTCGGTGTTTTGGCTCAACAAGCTGCACCTACATTGCCACCTGCTATCTCCCCTGCACCGGTTGCTGCACCAGCTCCCCTGCCTCCCTTGCCTGCTGCACCGGCTGTTCAGGTAGCACCTTCGATGGCTCCCGTGGTAGCACCCGCTCCTGCGAATGCCAGTGCGAACAACGCAGCTGCGCCTATGGCTGAAGCCCCTGCTGCCAACAAAAAAGCCATGAAAAAACAACGCGCAGCGGCTCACAAAGCCAATAAAGCGAAGAAAGCGGCTAAACGCGCAGCCCATAAAAAAGCACGCGCAGCTAAGAAATAATTCCGGCCTCGGCTGATTTCACGCTTCTTAGGCCCGCGAATGCGGGCTTTTTTCATGGTGCAACATCTATAAAACCTATGTTACGACCGCTTTTTTTGGGACTTGCTTTATTCGCTTTGGAAGCCAGTGCGCAGGAAGCACAGATGAATCTTCCCCGCATCACCCTCTCGGCTGGCATTCATCAAATTGATGCCCAAGTCGCCAGTACCCGCGAGGAAACGTCGACTGGCTTGATGTACCGTCAAGAAATGCCGCAGTCTGAAGGGATGTTGTTCGCCTTTCCGCAGGCAGGGGAGTTGTGTTTTTGGATGAAAAATACCCACATTCCGCTCACCGCTGCTTTTATTGCCGACGATGGCACTATCGTCAACCTCGCCAACATGCAGCCCCGCAGCAGAAAAACCCACTGCGCGGCAAAACCCGTGCGTTTTGTGCTGGAAATGAACCAAGGCTGGTTCCATAAACGCGGTATCAAATCCGGTTTTAAGGTTACTGGGAAACCTTTTGGTAACTAATTCAGTAATTTAGTAACTAAATGTCAATCAAAAAATCTTTGCAATTTCCCACTCCGCTGGGTGTGCTGACGCTGGTTGCGCACCATACCGCGCTGCTGCGTGCCGATTTTGATCGCCCTGCTACCGAAAACGCGCCCAATCATCCCATTTTGGCAAAAGCCCGCCAGCAATTGGAAGAATACTTTGCCAAAGAACGCACCGTGTTTGATATTCCGCTGGGTTTAGAGGATGGAACACTGTTTCAACGCAGCGTCTGGCAGCAGTTATTGCCCATTCCGTTTGGGCGCACATGCAGCTATGGCGATATTGCCCGCGCTATCGACAACCCGCGTGCCGTGCGTGCCGTGGGGGGAGCGGTGGGGAAAAATCCGCTCAGCATTATTGTCCCCTGCCATCGCGTCATCGGTTCGGATGGTAGTTTGACGGGATTCTCGGGTGGGATGCACCGCAAAATCGCCTTACTGGAATGGGAAGGTGTGTTGTGACAGCCGCAACCACAGCGACCGCACCTTGGAAGATGGATTTTTTGTTGCTGGCCGCCATTTGGGGATCGTCTTTTCTTTTTATGCGGATGGGGGCGTTGGAGCTGGGTGCGTTCCCTACCGCCGGAATGCGGGTGATGATTGCCACCGCATTCCTATTGCCACTGGTATTTGCACGCGGTTTGGGGCCAAGTTTGCGCCAAAATTGGAAGCTCACTTTGCTGGTGGGGATTATCAATTCGGGGATTCCGTTTGCGTGCTTTGGCTTTGCGCTGCTTTCTATTTCAACGGGTTTATCGGCTATTTTGAATGCCACCGTTCCCCTCTTTGGCGCAGTGATCGCGTGGGCTTGGCTGGGGGATAAATTGCATGGATCGCGCGTAGTCGGCTTGATGCTGGGTTTTGCCGGCGTGGTGATGTTGGCGTGGGATAAAGCCAGTTTCCGGCCCGATGCCAGCGGTTATTCCAGTGGCTGGGCGGTGTTGGCGTGTTTGTTGGCGACCTTTTGCTATGGTGTGGCCGCCAGTTTTACCAAGCGATTTTTGCAGGGCATTCCGTCACTGGTGGCGGCAACGGGAAGCCAAATCGGAGCCAGTATTGGTTTATTGCCCTTAACGATTTGGTTTTGGCCACAAAGCGGTGTTTCGAGCAAGGCATGGATGGCGGTGCTAGCGCTGGGCGTGCTGTGTACCGGAATTGCCTATGTGGTTTACTTTCGCATGATTGAACGCGCCGGCCCGACTCGCGCCCTATCGGTTACCTTTGGGATTCCGGTCTTTGCGTTACTCTATGGCGCAGTGGTGTTGAACGAAGTGATCACGGGATGGATGCTGTTGTGCGGTGTCATCATCGTCATGGGCATTAGCCTTTCCACGGGCTTGGTGCAGGCGTGGTGGAAGCGTCGATCCCCTTAGTGCTTCTTAGCGTTTATTAGTGTTTATTGGCTTCGACTACCTTTTTCAGTTGGAAGCAGTCAAGTGAAACACCTTGTGGTGGGGTTTCATTCTAGGGAAGTTAAACGAAACTTTGGTGACAAGAAAATCAAGCAGAAGAAGGTGTAGCTTGTCAATCGTGTAAACCACGTAGATTGCGCAAATGGCTGCGGGCTTGGATGAAGCCAAAGCGTTTAATTTGTTGTTCCAACACCGTACCATCCGCGCCCCACAGGGTTTTTAACGCATCGGTGTGGCGTTCTATTAAGTTAATCGCGGCGGTATCGCCTTGGCTCAACAGGGCATCCAACTCATCCAACACCTTTTCGAGTGCTTGGCGTTCGTGGGTTGTCAAGGTTTGGGGAGCGGCTGATTCCGCCGGTACCTGCACCATACCCGCAAGGGTGGAGGCGGAGAGCGCGTTGTACTCCTGCCCAATCACGGCAATCAGTTCTAACAAATGGTTTGTATTCCGCAGGGGTAATTGCAGTTGGCGTTCAAACTGTTCCATCCAATCGGCAAGACGATACGCCCCCAGCGTCGCTGCCGTGCCTTTGATGGAATGCGCCACCATCAAAAGCTCGGTATGTTTGTCTTCTTGCAGTAAATGCGCCAAATTTACAACATCTTTCTGGTAATGGTGGGCGAATGCGGTCAGCACTTCCAGATATTTATCCACATTCCCACGCACCGCCGCCAGCCCTTGCTCGGTGTTGAGGCCTGAGAGTTTGTTCAATTCTTTGAGGATTTCTTGATTTTTATCCTCGAATGCGTCTGGCGGTGGTGGTTGCAATAGCGGTGAGTTGAAAACCATCGGGGTGGTGATGGGTTTATCCGGCAACCACGTTAAAAGGCGCTGGTACAACACGGCGGGATCAACAGGCTTGGCAATAAAGTCATTCATGCCTGCATCGCGGCATTCGGCTTGGTTAGAACCAAAGGCATTGGCGGTCATCGCAATGATGGGAATGTCTCGGTAGTGCGGAAGCTGGCGAATGGCACGAGTTGCTTCCAAGCCATTCATGCGCGGCATCTGCATATCCATCAAAATCAAATCGTAGGACGAAGATGGAGACGGAATAGTCTGTAATTTTTCGAGCGCGTCCATTCCATCTTCAGCCGTATCGACCCGCAGCCCTGTATTG
>CALMCD010000294.1 GCA_937863075.1 uncultured Rhodoferax sp.
CCCCCATCACCACGCCCATGACCAGAAGCAGGATGCCCGCGCTGGTTGTCCATTCGGGGATTTGTCCACGTAGCACAAAGCCGTAAGTCAGTGCGGCAAGCGTTTCAAAGACGATCAACTGTCCGGTTAATGAAGTGGGTAGCAGCTTGCTGGCACGACTCCATGCCAACGTGCCGCCCCATGAGGCAAATAAACCCATCGCCAGCATGAGCAGGACAAAGAAGGCCGGACGCTCTCCCAGCCCCATCATGCCGCCGTATTGCCACAACCCCACCACCAGCCAGCCCCCCAATGCCAAGGGCAAGGTTGCCAGACCCTGCGCGGTCGTCCAAGTGGTGGCGGATAAATGGGGGTGCTTCTTCAACCATTGGGCATTACGAATCGGATACCACGTCCACGCCGCCACCGCCACCAGTGCCAAGGCGCTGCCGATTGCATAATTGCCACCCGTTCCAGCAGGCAAGGCGGCACTTTCCGCATGGTTTACCAGCCCGATGCCTGCCCCAATCAACACCAACGAAGGCAGTAAACGCGACCACGGCAGATTATTTCCCTGCTTTTTATCTTGCCAATTCGCGCACACGGCAATCACCACGGGTAACGTGCCAATCAACACGCTCGCCAATGGCACACCCGCTAATTGAATCGCCGCCGAGAGAAACAGGTAATAAATGATATTACCCACCAGCGCGAGTTTGAACGCCTCGACCCAATCGGCACGGCGCAAAGCGTACAGACGGGCGCGATCCGGCACGGCTAACACCAACGCCACCACGCCAAATGCCAAGTAACGCCCAAACGACAACGCCGCCGGAGAGTATTCCGGCAACAGCGCAGGCGCTACAAATACCAGCCCCCACATACAGCCAGCAGCAAGGGCGTAGGCAATGCCCAATCCCAATGGAGGGGAGGGGTTCAATGCGTTGGTGTTCAATGCGCTTCATCCCAATTCTTGCCGATTCCGACTTCTGCCAATAAAGGCACTTTCAAATCGGCAACGCTGGCCATGAGGCGGGGAATTTCCACCTTGACCCAATCAATTTCCGATTCCGGCACTTCAAACACCAGCTCATCGTGTACCTGCATGATGATGTGGGTTTGTCGCTGCTCGGCATCCAGCACCTGCTGAATTTTGACCATGCTGAGTTTGATGAGGTCAGCTGCTGTGCCTTGCATGGGCGCGTTGATGGCGGCGCGTTCGGCGGCGGCGCGGCGCGGGCCGTTGGGCGATTTGATTTCCGGTAGATACAAACGCCGTCCCATTACGGTTTCCACGTAGCCTTGGGCTTTGGCGGATTGGCGTGTTTCGTCCATGTAGCGCTTCACATCGGGGTAACGCTCAAAATAGCGGGTGATGTAATTTTTCGCCGAGGTGTTATCAATACCCAGCGCATTTGCCAAACCAAAGGCACTCATGCCGTAAATCAGCCCGAAGTTAATCACCTTGGCGTAACGCCGTTGCTCAGAAGTAACTTCATCCACGCCCACACCAAACACCTCGGCAGCCGTGGCACGATGCACATCCAGTCCCTCTTGAAACGCCCGCAGCAAAGCCGCATCCCCGCTGATGTGCGCCATGATGCGCAATTCGATTTGCGAATAATCCGCGCTGGCGATTTTCCAGCCCTCCCGCGCCACGAACGCTTCGCGCACACGGCGACCTTCGGCGGTGCGAATCGGGATGTTTTGCAGATTCGGATCATTGCTGCTCAAGCGTCCCGTCACCGCGACTGCCTGCGCATAATGCGTGTGAACGCGCCCCGTGCGGGGATGCGCGAGTTGCGCGAGCTTGTCGGTATACGTGCCTTTGAGTTTCGCCAACCCGCGATGTTCCAAAATTTTGGCGGGTAGCGGATAGTCTTTTGCCAGCTTTTCCAGCACTTCCTCATCGGTACTGGGTGCGCCGGTGGCGGTTTTTTTGATAATCGGCAGCCCTAGGCGCGTGAAGAAAATCTCTCCAATTTGCTTGGGCGAGCTGAGGTTAAACGGTTGTCCCGCCAATTCATGCGCTTCTTTTTCCAGTTGCAAAATACGTTGACCCAGTTCGTGGCTCTGCGTGGCGAGCATGGGGGCATCAATCAGCACGCCATTGCGCTCCACACGGAAAAGCGATTCGCTGCTGGCAATCTCCAATTCATACACCGCACGGAGCTTGGGGCTGGCTTGTAATTGCGGATACAGCGTTTGATGCACATGCAGCGTCATATCGGCATCTTCGCAGGCGTATTGGCTGACGCGGGCGATGTCCACTTGGTTAATGGTGAGCTGGTGAACGCCTTTGCCGCAAATTTCTTCAAAACTCAAGCCCTTGCGCCCGATATGGCGCTGCGCCAAACTTTCCAAGCTATGCGGCTTATGCACTTCTAGCACGTAGCTTTGCAACAAGGTGTCGTGAACATAGCCGCGCACGTCAATGCCGTGATTGGCAAACACATGGCGGTCGTATTTGACGTGCTGCCCCAGCTTGGCGCGGTTTGGGTTCTCAAGCCACGGTTTGAGGCGTTCTAAAACGGCATCGCGCGGCAACTGTTCGGGCGCTCCGGCGTAATCGTGTGCTAATGGAATGTAAGCCGCTTCGCCTACTTTCACGCTAAAACTAATCCCCACAATCTCCGCCCGCATCGCGTCCAAGGAATTGGTTTCTGTGTCCAGCGCGACCAAATCCGCTTTTTCGATATGAGAAAACCACGTATCGAACTGCGCCCACGTCACAATGGTTTCGTAGGATATTTCTATGGGAGCTTGGAATAAATCCAAAGATGTTGCATTACTCCCCTCGCCCTGTGGGAGAGGGGTCGGGGGTGAGGGTAATGAGGGTTGCTTCACCTCCAACGTCTGCATCAACCCCTTAAAACCGAATTTTTGATAAAAATCGCGTAGAGCGCCCGTATTCTGTGCATGTATAGCTATCGAATCCATAGCAGGCAGGTTTTCGACATCGGTTTTAATCGTCACCAAACGCTTGCCCGTGGGTAGCCATTCGAGCGATTTACGCAAGTTTTCACCGACCACGCCCTTAATCTGATTCGCGTTTTCGATGATGGCATCCAGCGAACCGTATTGCAGCAACCATTTCACCGCCGTTTTCGGGCCGACTTTGGGAACGCCCGGAATGTTATCGACCGTATCGCCGACCAAGGTTTGGTAATCAATCATCAACTGCGGGGGAATCCCAAATTCCGCCGTCACGCCCGCTACATCGCGCACGCGGTTCGACATGGTGTCGATAATCGTGATGTGTTCATTCACCAGTTGCGCCAAATCTTTATCTCCGCTGCTGACGATCACCCGCATATTGTGTGCAGCCGCTTGGGTGGCGAGCGTTCCAATCACATCATCGGCTTCCACGCCTGCCACCGCCAACACGTTCCAGCCCAATAATCGAACGACTTCGTGAATCGGTTCGATTTGTAAGCGCAAATCGTCGGGCATGGCGGAACGGTTGGCTTTGTATTCGGGATACCAATCGTCGCGGAAGGTTTTTCCCTTGGCATCGAACACACAAACGGCGTATTCGGATGGAAAATCGTTGCGCAGGCTTTGCAGCATGTTGATGATGCCGCGTATCGCTCCGGTAGGATGGCTATTCGGGTCACCCGCAACGGCGCGTAAATCGGGCATTGCATGGAAAGCGCGGTATAAATAACTGGAGCCGTCCACCAGTAACAGGGTCGGCAGGGTTTTTTCGGTAATCATGGGTGTATTGTGCCTGCCTATGTCTACCCTTGCCTGTCTACAATTCACACATCCCTTGGCATATCCTTTGCACTCTATTTCAGACCTATTTCAGACTGGTTCACACATGGCGGTTTACACAGAAGTTTCGTTCGACGAGGCGCGGCAATTTTTACTGAACCTTGAATTGGGTTCCCTTCAAACCATGAATGCTTGTTCGGGAGGGATTGAAAATACCAATTATTTCGTCACCACCGACCAAGCCCCCCTCGTACTCACGCTGTTTGAGCGTTTGAATGCCGAACAACTCCCGTTTTATCTGCGGTTGATGAAGCATCTGGCAACGCGCGGCATTCCCGTCCCCGACCCTGCCGTGAATGCCCAAGGCGAAATCGTCCATGCGCTGTGCGGTAAACCTGCTGCGGTGGTGAATCGCCTGAAAGGAAAAAGCGAACTCGCGCCCACCATCGCCCACTGCACCTTGTTGGGCGATATGCTGGCGCGTATGCACCTGGCGGGGCGCGATTTTGCGATGGAGCAACCGAATCTGCGCGGCCTCGATTGGTGGAATGCGACCGTTCCGGTGGTGCTTCCCTTCATGTCCGCCGACCGTGCCGCCCTGCTGCAAAGCGAGCTGGATTACCAAAATCAACAATCCCACCAACGGCAAAGCAGCACCCCATTGCCACGCGGCCCGATTCATGCCGATTTGTTCCGCGACAACGCCATGTTCGATACCGATGCCAACGGGCAACCCGTGCTCACCGGATTTTTCGATTTTTACTTTGCAGGTGTTGATACGTGGTTATTCGATATTGCCGTTTGTATGAACGATTGGTGTATTGACCTGCCCACCGGAATCATCGACCCAAGCCGCGCCCATGCCTTCCTCACCGCTTACGAAAAAGTGCGCCCGCTGGAAGCACAAGAACGCCTATGCTTGCCCGATATGGGGCGGGCGGCGGCATTGCGCTTCTGGATTTCACGCTTGTGGGATTTCCACCTCCCACGCGAAGCGGCTGTGTTACAAGCCCACGACCCCGAGCATTTTTACCGTGTCTTGCAACAACGCATCCAACACCCCTTAACCATTCTTTGAAAACAACAACATGAAACTGCACATAAACCCCGCACGTCAGGGATTCCAGTGGGCAAAACTGGGCGTGAAAACCTTTTTTCGCCAACCACTGGCGTTGTCGGGATTGTTTTTCATGTTTCTGGCGCTCATGTCGGTGGTGAGCCGTATTCCCCTCATCGGAACGGTGGTGGCGTTGATGCTCTTACCCGGCATCACCTTGGGGTTGATGATTGCAGCGCGTGAAGCCCACGATGGAAAATTTCCCATGCCACTGATTTTGTTCAGCGCCTTCCGTGCGGGGCAAGAGAAGCTGCAAGCCATGCTGATGCTGGGCGGAATTTATGCCCTCGGCTTTTTAATGGTGATGGGTATTTGCACGCTGGTAGGGGATGATCAATTTGCCAATCTCTACCTGAATGGCGGGGCGATTAACGCGGAAATCATGGAAGACCCTGATTTTCAAGCCTCGATGTGGACGGCGAGCGTTTTATTCTTACCGCTCTCGATGCTGTTTTGGCACGCCCCCGCTTTAACGTACTGGCACGGAATTTCCCCGATCAAAAGTTTGTTCTTCAGCTTTTTTGCGTGTTTGAAAAACTGGAAATCCTTGACGATGTATGGTCTGACATGGGTGGGATTTTTTCTCGGTTTGGCGATTGGGGTCGCGTTACTAGGCTCGCTGGTGGGCAGTCCGAGCTTTATTGTGGTGGCATCGCTTGCATCTACCTTATTGCTGGTAGCGGGGTTTTTTGTATCCATTTATTTCAGTTTTGCGGATAGTTTTGTCGCTGATTTTGCATCGGGGGATGACCATGCGGCGTAATTTTCTACGGGCAGCGGCCTGCGTAGCCTTGGGGGGTATGTCTGCAACCCACGCCGCCCAAACTATCGCCCCGCGCAAACTGGCGACCAATGTCGTGCAAATGAAAGGCGGCGTGCTGGTGAATCGGCAGCGTTTAACGACATGGCAATGGCTGCAAACCGGCGATGAAATCATCACTGGCCCGCATGCAACCCTCACGTTTTTCTTCTCGGATTCTGCTTTTCATATCCGTCAAAATTCGCGGGTGGTGCTGGGGCGGGGGGCTTCGATTAACCAAGTCGGTTCGCTCCAAGTGTCACGCGGGGCGGTGGCCAGTGTGTGGGGGCGGGATAGCAGCGGACAAATCATCACGCCCCACGTTACCGCCAATATCTGGCAAGAAAAATCACGGGCGGGCTGCGGGGTGTATACCGAGATCATGCCCAATTCGTCCGGCAGCACACAAACCTATTTGTGCAACTGCTACGGCGGGCTGGAACTGGTGGCAGGGGAACGGCGCGAAATGCTCCACGCCGACCACCATAGTGCCATCTGGGCAGACCCTGTCATCGGTCGCTATGGCAACATCGCATCTGCCGATACACTGAACCACGCCGATCGGGAGTTGGAATACCTTGCACGTCTGGTAGGACAACGCACCGCGTGGCAAACTTTGGGTAAAAAAATCGGTTAAAAACCACAGATAATTTAAGCTAATTTAAGCTAATTTTGAATAAGGGAGCCTTATCTTGATTCCTTTTACATGGCAACCACCTACATGGAAGCGTGTCAAACTGGTTGCACTCATTGCCGGACTACCTTGGCTGGTGGGGTGTGGAACGTCCATTCACTTACCGGATTTTTCCGATTTCTCCAATAATCCCCCAGCAGTGGAGCGCAAAACCACCGCCGCTGAACGCTGGAAAATGCTGGTGGAAGATGTCGCCAAGCAAACGCTCACGTCGATGGTCAAATTGGGACTATCCGGCGATTTGTACGTGGCATTACCGCCCGCCGCCAGCGGATTCGATCGGGAATTTCAACAGCTTTTGATCGCTGAACTGCTCAAAAATGGACAACCCATCCTGCAATACCCCAATGATCAAACGCTGCAAATCGTCTACCAAACCCGTTTGGTCGGACGCAACAGCCCCAATGCAGGGTATATACCGGAAGGTTTTATGCAGGTGGGTACGGGTTTATCGGCGAATTATGATTCGGTCGATTTGGCATCGCATGAACAGGCACTGACCAATTCATCGTTGGCTGGTTCTGCCACCTTGATTCGCACCCAAAACCCCGATATGCCCCCAGCCACCGAACTGACGCTGCATACCTCCTTCTTTGCCGGAGGGCGCTACCTCATGCGCAAGACCGATGTGTATTACGTTGAATCGGTCGATCCTTCCTTCATGCAGTACAAAGCGCATTCCAAAGTTCTCAAGGTAGTTGGACAATGAAACACTCTCTTAAACCATCTTTCAAACATACATTTTTGCCCGCGCTCCTCGCAGCGACCTTGGGCTTGCTGGCAGGATGTTCCTCCACCCCCACCACAACACGGCAAGACCCGACCTATGAAGAGGCCGCTAGCAGCCGCTTTGTGGCATTGAACAAAGAGGCCGTGAGCCGTTTGGTGGCCGGACTGGGCAATAGCGAAGATGGTATCCCCGCCCAAATCGCCCGTAACGAAGCGCCCGTGCTGGTCGCCACCATCGTGAACGTGAACGATTTACGCCGTAGCGCCCCGCTGGGTCGTACTTTGTCGGAACAATATACGTCGCAGCTCGCCACACTGGGCTACAACGTGAAAGAAATGAAACTGCGCGGCGATGTGTTCATTCGTGAACAAACGGGTGAATTGATGCTCTCGCGCGAAATCAGAGACGTAGCACGCAATCACCATACCAGCTTGGTGCTAGTCGGAACGTACTCAGCCGCCGCCAACTTCACCTACGTGAGCCTGAAGTTTGTGCGCACCGAAGACAGCCGAATCCTCCGCGCCTACGATTACGCCCTCCCCAACGACAAAGACGTAACCCGCCTGCTGCAATGCAATCCGGGGATTTGTAAATAAATCAAACCGCGCGAGACCCCATAATGGTGTAATGAAACACTTCAATAACGCTGGCCCCAGCGTGGCGGGCGACCACTTCATGATTGATCCATTAGAACGGATTGATGTGGAAAACATTCAATCATTGATTGAAAAAAAGCGTTACTTTGTCCTCCATGCCCCGCGCCAAACAGGGAAAACAACCTGCTTATTGGCGTTAATGCACCACTTCAATACACAGGATACGTATCGGGCGCTGTACGTCAATATCGAAGCGGCACAAACCGCACGCGGCGATGTAGCGCGGGGAATGACCACCATCAGCAGTGCTTTTACCGATGCCGCCGCCCTCTATCTGGGTGATACCGAATTGGAAGCCAAACGGCTCCAATGGTTGTCGCAAGGTGGGCATGAAGATGTCATGCGTCGCCTACTCGCCCACTGGAGTGCCGTTGACCCCACAGGCCGCAATCGCCCTACTGTTTTATTTTTAGATGAGGTAGATGCCTTGGTGGGCGATACGCTCATCTCGCTGCTGCGCCAAATCCGTGCAGGCTATGCCCAACGCCCGACCGCATTCCCGCAAACCGTCATTCTCTGCGGTGTAAGGGATATACGTGACTACCGCATTCATACCGCCCACCAAGAAATTATTACGGGGGGCAGTGCTTTTAATATCAAGGCTGAATCCCTGCGGCTGGGTAATTTCAACAAAGCCGAAACAATCGCTTTGTGGCAACAACATACCCAAGAAACGGGACAGGTGTTTGACGATGCCATTTGGAACGATTTATGGGAAGACACACGCGGGCAACCTTGGCTCGTCAATGCGTTGGGGTATGAATGCACTTGGAAAGATAAAGCGGCTCGTGACCGCAGTACCCCCATCACGCTAGAGCGTTACAAGAAAGCCCGTGAACAGTTGATTTATAACCGTACCACGCACCTGGATGCACTGACCGACAAACTGCAAGAGCCGCGTGTTTCTCAAATTGTGGCGGATGTGCTGGCGAGCCATGATAACGAAGGGTTATCTCAGCGCCATAGCGTGGACGATGTGCAGTACGTTGAAGACCTCGGGTTGATTGAATCACGCCCTCAAATCCGCATCGCTAATCGCATTTACCGTGAAGTGATTCCGCGTGAATTGACGTGGACGACCCAAATTCGCATTACCCATGAACAACTGTGGTATCTCACACCGCAGCGCAAGCTGAATATGCCAAAGTTATTGGCAGCCTTTCAGCAATTCTTTCGAGAGCATTCCGATGCGTGGATCGAAGGATTTACCTTTCGGGAGGCCGGCCCACAACTCTTGATGCAAGCGTTTTTGCAGCGCATTGTGAATGGTGGCGGACGCATTAGCCGCGAATACGGGTT
Organism: uncultured Rhodoferax sp.; assembly: GCA_937863075.1. Classification (GTDB taxonomy): domain Bacteria; phylum Pseudomonadota; class Gammaproteobacteria; order Burkholderiales; family Burkholderiaceae_C; genus Allorhodoferax. Next base: position 8,992 of record CALMCD010000294.1, read on the forward strand.
AGGCTTAAAGCGCACTGATTTACTGATTGAATGGCCGATGGATGAACAACAAGGCTTTTCAGGCCCTGTACAGCGCATTGTGATCGAGCTCAAACTCTTGAAACAAGGTAAGCGTTTAGAAACAGTGGAGCGGGAAGGGCTGATTCAAACAGCAGGCTATGCCCAACAATGCGGCGTGGATGAAGCGCATTTGGTGATCTTTGACCGCCGCCCCAGCAGCCCTTGGGAAGATCGAATTTGGTGTAAGGATGTGCCTTCCGGCATTGCCACCATCCCTACCATCACCATTTGGGGCGCATAACGCGCCTTATTTGTTATCCCTGTTATTCCACGGGCGTTAATTTCGCTACGCTCAATGCCATCCATTTCACGCCGTGCATCGGAAAATTGATTTGGGCGCGGGCTTCGTTACCCTTGCCTTCTAGCGTCAAAACTGTGCCATTGCCGAATTTGGCGTGCGCCACGCGCATTCCCACCCGCATTCCGACGACCTCCCCCGTCCCCTCCTTGGCAAGGAGGGGTGGCAGGCTATGCCTGACGGGGTGGTTCGTTGCATTGTGCGTTGGATGATTGGTTGGATTATTTGTCGGGTTATTCCACTGCATTTTTTGCACGACTGGCGCAACGGGCGTGAGCAGCTTCAAGGCTTTGGACGGCAATTCTTCCAGAAAACGGCTGCGGTAATTGAAGCGTGTTTGTCCGTGCAACATGCGCGATTGCGAATAGCTGATATACAGCCGCCTGCGGGCGCGGGTGATGGCGACGTACATCAAACGGCGTTCTTCTTCCAAGCTCTTGGGGTCGTTTTGGGAATTTTCATGGGGAAACAATCCCTCCTCCAGCCCCGAAAGAAACACACCATCAAATTCCAGCCCCTTACTGGAATGCACGGTCATCAACTGCACGGCATCTTGCCCCGCGTTCACCATGTTGTCACCCGCTTCGAGTGCGGCATGGGTCAAAAACGCCAATAAGGGCGATAAGGTTTCACCCGTTTCACTATTGCCCGTTACGTTGGGTAACGATTGCCCGAATCCTTCTTGCGAGACAAAACTTTCTGCCGCATTCACCAATTCATCCAAGTTTTCCAGCCGATCTTCGCCTTCTTTGTCGGTTTGATAATGGGCAATAAGGCCGCTGTGTTGTAGCGTGAACGCCACCAAGTCGCGCAAATTGAATGGGCGGGTTTGCTCGCGGATGATTTCGATACGCGCCACAAAACTCCCCACACTCGCCCCCGCGCGGCCTTTGAGCAAACTGGCGGCATCGTACAGCGAACAGCCCGCTTCTTTCGCCAAATCCTGCAACTGCTCCAAGCTTCGCGCCCCAATGCCCCGTGCCGGAAAATTCACCACGCGGCTGAAACTGGTATCGTCATGCGGATTGTCCAAGAGCCGCAAATAGGCCAGCGCGTCTTTAATTTCCTTGCGTTCAAAAAAGCGCAGCCCGCCGTAAACGCGGTACGGCACTTTGGCATTGAATAACGCCGTTTCAATCACCCGACTTTGCGCGTTCGAGCGGTACAACACGGCAATTTCTTTACGCGGAAACGGGTTAGCCTTATCCTGAACCAAAGCCTGAATTTCTTCAACTATCCAGCGGGCTTCATCAAAATCGGTCGCGGCTTCGTACACCCGCACGGGTTCGCCAGCGCCTTGGTCGGTACGCAAGTTTTTGCCCAACCGATGCTGGTTATGGCCAATCAACACATTCGCGCAGTTCAGGATATTGCCGCAACTGCGGTAATTTTGTTCGAGCTTGACTTGGTGCTGAATCGCAAATTCCCGCACAAAATCGCCCATATTGCCGACATTCGCACCGCGAAAAGCGTAGATGCTTTGGTCATCGTCGCCCACCGCCATCACCGTGCCGCCGCCGTCACCTTCTGCCAATAATTTAATCCAAGCGTATTGCAGCCGATTCGTATCTTGAAACTCATCAATCAAAATATGGCGGAAACGGCTGCGGTAGTGGTTGCGCATGGCCTCGTTATCACGCAACAATTCGTACACCCGCAGCAGCAATTCACCAAAATCGACCACGCCTTCCCGCTGGCATTGCTCTTCGTAGAGCTGGTAGATTTCGATTTTTTTCTGGGTTTCGGGGTTGCGGGTTTCGATATGGTGGGGGCGGTGGCCTTCTTCTTTATGCCCGTTGATAAATTTTTGCAGCAACTTGGGCGTATAGCGGTCATCATCCGGCAGATTCAAGGATTTAGCGAGGCGTTTAATGGCACTCAACTGATCCTGCATATCCAAAATCTGAAACCCTTTGGGCAGATTCGCCATATCCGAATGCAAGCGCAAAAAACGGTGGCATAGCCCGTGAAACGTGCCAAGCCACATGCCGTAGGTGTCGATGGAAATGAGGGTTTTCAGCCGCAAAATCATTTCTTTAGCGGCTTTGTTGGTAAACGTCACCGCCAAAATGTCCCCGGGTGAAACCCCTTGCTGCAACAGCCAAGCGATGCGCGTGGTCAAAACCCGCGTTTTGCCCGAACCCGCCCCCGCCAAAATGAGCGCGTGTTCCGATGGCAGCACCACCGCCTGACGTTGTTCGGGGTTAAGCGCGTCGAGTAAATGGGTATGGTTCATGTTGTTATTCTTTTATTTTTTGTTTTTTTATTTCACATTGCATTCCCGCCGCAGAATGGCGAGGGCATCTTTTTCGGCATAAACCGCATCGCTGTGCAGGGTGGATTCGGATTCATCCACAAAAGCATCCCACAATTCGAGGTATTCCGCTTGCGATTCGTGCGGGGCATTCGTGCGGATGAAATCACGCGCCACATCGGGCTGCCAGCCGGATTTTTGGATTTTGCGCAAAATCGTTTTCGCCGCTGTGGGGGTCAGGATGGTTTTCGCGGGGCTGCTGGTGGCAAGCGATAGGAAAAGCGTTAACAAGGAACTGTCATCGCTATGCCCGCCCGTGGCCTTATCCCACGCATCCGAAACGCTGTGGGCGTGCGATTCAACCTCAGAAAGCGGGTCTTCCAGCCAAAAGTAGCGACCCAAAAAGCCTTCGGTTGACTCGGCTGGGGGGTTGAACAACGGGCGCGGCGCAAGGGTTTTATCCAAAATTTTGCCCCAATCGCGTTCTACCGAGAGCCGAACCCGATCCACCACCGCATGGTATTTTTCTGGCAAATTCTTCGGAAGATGCAGGCTGGGTGTGCATTGTGTGCTATCTATTTTGTAGCTTTTATGGTGACTTTTGCGTAAATTGCGCACCATGTTTTCAAACCCTGCCCAATCGGGCATCTCGCGCTTGCGGGTGCGGAAAACCAGCAATCCGGTGCGAATCACCGCCTCGGCATCCTTGCCCGCCTCACGCAGCGTTGCTTCGTCCAAACCCAGCGCTTCGGCGAACCAAATCGCGGCTTCCACCGTGTGGGCGATGCGGCTACGGCGGTTGAATTCGGTTTGGTAATCGTGCAGGTTGCGCTGCGTCCATTTGGCGAGGAGGGGGATCATCTCCTCATTGAACGTGGTGCTACCGTGCATCGCAAAATGGCTGTGTTCCGGCATCACCATCAGCGCTTTGAGCATATCCGAACCGCCCTTGGAGCGCGATAAAAAGCTGTTATCGCGCAACGATTCGGCGGCCTGATGCAGATCGCCCCCGCAGCTTTGCGCCAAATACAAGCTGACCAAGTTCACCATGCGTTCACGGGCTTTTTCCAGTTCGGGGCGCAAAAACTCCGTCCCAAAATAGCGGGCGATTTGCACCATGCCCTTGGGGGCTTCGCGGTGAATTTGCGCGATTTTTTCGGCGTTGATGATGCCGTGTTGCACGCCGTAAACCAGCGCTTTTTCAAAAAACGGGCTTTTGTCAAACAGAGCGAGGGTCAAATCGCGGACTCCTCATCGTCTTCATCCTCGGGCGCGGCTTCACGGGCGGGGCGGGTGGCGCGGCCTCGGTCGGTTTCGCGCGTATCGAATTTGCCAACATGGTGGGCGGGCAGGTCGGTGGGGTCGTCGTATTCGTCTTCGTCTTCCTCCAAACTCAGTTGGTAGGCACGCGCTTTGGCACGCAGCACGAGGATGGTTTCGATGAACAAATCAGGGCATTCGTAGCGCAGCAGCCACGCCATTTCCATCCAATCTTGGTCAGCGACTTCATCGTGCTGCAAGCGGGCTGGCACGTAGGCGCAGGCGTATAAATCGTCTTCGGACAAAATATCACCGTAATCGTCCACCGCGTCAAAACTACCCGTGCGGGCGAAGGCTTCGATACGGCTCCATTTTTCAGCGAAATAATTGGCCATCGCTTCCGCGCCGCCTTCTAAATCGCCAATCGCCGTTAAAAATTCAACCGAATCGGCATCATCCCGAAAAATTACCGAATTCATCATCCCACGCAAATGGGTGTGGGTCAGGTCTTTGTATTGTTTTTCGATGACCACCGCACGGGCAAATACTTCGGGCGTTACTGCCATATTCACCACCGAGCCGCGTGAACCATCAAATTCCCGAATCACCGCCAATACATCTTTGGGCGGTAATTCTTCTAAAACCAGCGTAAGGGCGTAATCCCCTTCCGTATCCGCCAATTCCGACAACGCATTTTCCGCGCCCACAATATCACCCATCGCAATCAGGCTACGGGTTTTTTGAATGACTGCTAAATTACTACTCACCGAATTTCCTTTTTATCCATAGAACGAACGCGGTCGTATTATGAACGCCGTCGTATTATTCGAGGTCGGGTGCCATCACGTACTGGTCGCGCCCAAAGGTTTTGCCTTTGAGTAAAGCATAGTCCGCACGTTCGACTGCGCTGCTTAACGATTCACGTACCCGTACCCGTGCCACGCCCGCAGTTGCTGTCAGGGGTAAAACCAAATCGCTGGGGGTGTGCAAGGGGGTGGAACGCACGGTTTCCAGCAGGCGTTCAATCACGGTGATGATGGAATCGTTTTTAGGAATCATGAAAAGGGCGAGAAATTCTTCCCCACCAAACCGAATCAACACATCGTTTTGCCGCAATTGTGCGGACATAATTTCCGATACATGGCGCAACGCCATATCACCCACCGCGTGACCGTAGTTATCGTTCACCGATTTGAATTTATCCAAATCAATCATCGCCAACCACAGCGTTTGACCGGTGCGGATGGTATCGTTGCTGCGCAATTCAAAGGCGTATTCCAGACCATGACGCAGGGGTAAACCCGTTAGCACATCATGCCGCATCGAAATATCGGCTATCTTCTGCTGCATGGCGTGGAGCAGGGATACCATCGTGCTTTGGGCGTATTCGTAATCGTCCAATTCGGAGGGAGAGGCTGGCCTATCGGCGAGCATCTTGATGCACATGGCACGCACGGCGGTGTGCATGGCTTCGTGCGAAATGGCGAGTTGTTGTGTGATGGCGGTATCAATCAGCTCTAAATCGGGGCGCACACGCGCAAACCACACACCAAAGCGGCACAATTCATGGGCTTTAAGAGAAAAAGTTTCTTCCCCGGGTGATTCACGCAGCAAGCAACACCGTAATAATCGCTGCGTCCAGTTGACATGTGCTTCCAGACCACGCGCCAACCCCTTGGCCATGTTTTCCAGTTTCTCCTGCGTCAGACGGGGTTTCACATTGATAACAGATTTCATTTTGACAGCGTTTCTTCCCAGAGTATCGCACCACCTAGCCCTTGAAAATACAAGGGAAACCATCCGTAACAAATCGGTTTTTCAACCGTCATCACCGCGTATTCACCATGTCTCTGACAAGCCAGCAAATTGAGCTTTTATCCCCCGCCCGTACCGCCGAAATTGGAATCGCAGCCATCGACCACGGAGCCGATGCGATCTATATCGGAGGCCCCGGCTTTGGTGCGCGTTCCAGTGCCGATAACAGCATTGTCGATATTTCTCGCCTAGTGTGCCATGCCCACCGCTTCAAAAGTCGGGTATTTGTGACAATGAACACTATTTTGCACGACACTGAATTGGAAATGGCACGCCGCCAAGCGTGGCAACTGTACGATGCCGGAGTCGATGCCCTCATCGTCCAAGACATGGGCTTATTGATGCTGGAGGATATGCCGCCCATCCAGCTCCACGCCAGCACGCAATGCGATATTCGCACGCCGGAAAAAGCCCGTTTCTTGCAAGATGTGGGCTTTACCCAGATTGTGCTGGCACGCGAATTGACGTTGCCGCAAATCGAAGCCATTCGCGCCGCCATCGACCCCGAACGCTGCACCTTGGAATTTTTCGTTCACGGTGCGTTGTGCGTGGCGTACAGCGGACAATGCTACATCAGCGCCGCGCATACCGGACGCAGTGCCAATCGCGGTGAATGCAGCCAAGCCTGCCGCCTGCCGTATCAGGTGGTCGATGCCGCAGGTCGCTTTGTGGCGCACGATAAGCATGTTTTGTCGATGAAAGACAACAACCAAAGCGAGAACCTTGCCGCGCTGGTGCAAGCTGGCATCCGCAGCTTCAAAATCGAAGGGCGTTACAAGGATATGGGCTACGTGAAAAATATCACCGCCCATTACCGCAAGCTCTTGGATGCGTTGATCGACACCGCGCCCGAATCGTCCGCACAATCCGCCTTCACCCGCAGCAGCAGCGGCAAAACGACCTTCACGTTTGAACCCGACCCGAATCAAAATTTCAACCGCGAATTTACCGATTATTTTGTGCAAGGCCGCAAAACCGATATTGGCGCGTTCGATAGCCCCAAAAACCCGGGTCAACCCATCGGCTACGTGACCCAAATCAACCTCGAAAAAGACAATAAAGACAACAACAAAGGCAGCGTGGAATTGGCACTCACCGACCCGCGCATGAGCCTCTCGAACGGCGATGGGCTGTGTTACTACAACCTGCAAAAAGAACTCATGGGACTGGCGATTAACCGCGCCGAATCTATCCACGCGAAAAAAGGGCTGTGGCGTGTGTTCCCGAAAGACCCGATGGCGGGGTTGAAAGATTTGCGCAAAGGCGTAGAAATCAACCGCAACCGCGACGTGAATTGGACGCGCCTATTGGAAAAGAAAAGCAGCGACCGCCGCATCGAAGTATTCTTCCATTTGCAGCGCACCTCCCACGGTTTGGCGCTCACCGTCACCGATGAAGATGGTTTTACCGCCACCGCCGAAGCCACCATCGCCCTGCAATCCGCCAAGGATGCCGAAGCCGCTAAAACCGCCATCGTAGAAAACCTGAACAAACTAGGAGCTACGATTTTCATAGCTACCCATGCCGATGTATCCAGCGTTGCAGGCCAAAACGGTGCTTTTTTTATTCCAGCATCCTTGGTCAATACATTGCGCCGCGAAGCCATTGAAAAGCTCGAAGCCGCCCGTTTGCATGGGCTGGAGCGTCCACTGGCAGGGAAGGCGGTAGCGCCACCCGTCGCCTATCCGCAGAATAATTTAGACTATCTGGCGAACGTGTTAAACCAATCCGCCTACCGTTTTTACCAGCATCATGGCGTGCAGGTGATTGCTCCGGCTTACGAAGCGGCGCAAGAAGCGGGTGAAGTCAGCTTGATGATTACCAAACATTGCGTGCGGTTTTCGTTAAGCCTCTGCCCCAAGCAGGCGAAGGGCGTGATTGGCGTTCAAGGGCAGGTGCGTGCCGAGCCGCTGCAACTCATCAACGGCAAAGAAAAACTCACCCTGCGCTTTGACTGCAAACCCTGCGAGATGCACGTTATGGGCAAAATGAAAGTGGGGGTTATGCACATGCTGCGGAAGGAAAATCTCCCCAGCACCCCTCCACCTCAAACCGCCCCTTCCGGTAATACAAGCGCCTAGGGCCGGGCTGGGCGGGTTCGCTCATCGGGTGATGCGGGTCGCCCGGGCAGCAAATCACCCGCTCGCCGTTTTCTATCACCACTTCGGGCAGGATGTAGGGCGGTTCGCTGGGCGCGGCAGCCAACACGCTGGCGGTGTTGGGGTAATGCGCCAGATGAATCAGGCTCATGATTTGCGGCGGGGCGAGGGGTAAATCGCCCTTCCCATACCGTTCCAATGCGGCGGCGGGGCGTATCCACAGGGTTTCGGTGGCTTCGTGGTTATCGTGGAGAGCCTCTTGGTCGGCAGGCATAGCGGCGACAAAAAAGCGGGCATCAAAACGCCGACTGCTCACGGTCGGCTGGCGGGGCGTGACCCAGCGGCTCCACGGAATGAGCTGGTCGATTTCCAGCCGCACCCCCACTTCTTCCCACGTTTCGCGCTGGGCGGTGTGGTGAAAACTGAAATCGGTCGCATCGTGCTTGCCGCCCGGAAAAACGTATACGCCACCCAGCACATTCGACTGGATATGGCGGCAGATCAATAATACCTCCAGCCCCTGCGCACCATCTTGCAAAAGAAGCACGGTGGCGGCATCGGTAACGGAAAGTGGTTCGGATTCGGGAGTGGATTCAGGGATTTGTGTCATGACATGCCAGTGTAAAGAATTTGGGTTACATTTTTTTACTTTTCATGGAGACAAAGACTATGAGCGTTGATGAGAAAAAAATGCTGCGTGGTGTGGAAAAAGAAAGTTTGCGTGCCGATGCGTCCGGCTTTTTGGCACATACAGGGCATCCTACGGCACTCGGTTCTGCGCTGACCCACCCCCACATCACCACCGATTTTTGCGAATCACAAGTAGAGCTTATCACTGGCGTACATCCCAGTGCCGAAGCGTGTTACAACGAGCTGTGGGCGATTCAATGTTTTACCCAACAAGGCATCAATGATGAGATGCTGTGGGTTTCCAGTATGCCCTGCCAGTTGCCCGAAGACGATAACGCGATTCCGCTGGGGCAATACGGTCAATCCAACATCGGGCAGGCTAAAACGGTATACCGGCGCGGGCTGGGCTTCCGCTACGGTCGGCGTATGCAGACAATTTCAGGGATTCATTACAACTGGTCGTTACCCGGCGTGTCCAGCGAACAGTATTTTGGTTTGATCCGCAATTTTCGCCGCAATGCCTTTTTATTGCTCTACCTTTTTGGCGCGAGTCCAGCGGTGGCATCGTCTTTTGTAGAAGGGCGTAAACACCGTTTACAAGCACTGAATGAAGAAACGCTGTACCTGCCCTATGCCACTTCGTTGCGGATGGGGCGCTTGGGCTATCAAAGCGATGCACAATCGGCGCTTGCGGTCAGCTACAACGGTTTAGAGGGGTATGCCAAATCCTTGCAATCGGCACTCACCACGCCCTATCCCGCCTATGAAGCGATTGGTTTGCAAGATGCGGATGGTCTGCACTACCGCCAGCTATCCACCGCACTTTTGCAAATCGAAAACGAGTTTTACGGCACGATTCGCCCCAAACGCCCGATTCGTAGTGGCGAGCGTCCCCTGCACGCCCTGCGCGAACGCGGAGTGGAATACATCGAAGTCCGTTTAATGGATTTAGACCCGTTTGAACCCGTTGGCATTCATCCGCAAACCATGCGGTTTTTGGATGTGTTTCTGCTGCACTGCCTGCAAACCGATAGCCCACCGGATACGCCGGAAGAAATTGCCGCGCTCTCTCGTAACCAACACAAAGTCGCCGAGCAAGGGCGTATGCCGAATCTGACCTTGGAACGCGGTAAAGCATCCGTCCCCTTGCACGATTGGGGTATGGAAATCATCGAACAACTGCGCCCCATTGCCGCCGAACTGGGTGATGATTACATTACCGCTGTGAATGCCGCACACAATAGCCTGCTGCACCCTGAAACCTTGCCATCGGCACGGGTGCTGCGTTCGATTGTGGACGATTTTGGCGGTTCGTTTGTCGCATTTACGCAAGCGCAATCCCGCAAAACACGCGATACGATGTTGCAAACCGATTTAACGCCCGAACAGCAGCAACAATTAGCGATACTCGGAAAAATGGCAACCCAATCGTTGCAGGAACAAGCCGACCAAGAATGGAGTGATAGCACCATTCCTTTTTCCACCTACTTGCACCATTACTTATCGCCTGAACAATTAGAAATTCTATGACCCACGCTACCACCCACGCCACCCCTTACGGCACATTGCCGCCCGCCTCCCCCATGCCCAATCGCAAACCCATGAGTTTGCCGCGCTTGTTGGACATGCGGGCGCGTGGTGAAAAAATCACCATGCTAACGGCTTACGATGCCACTTTTGCCGCCGTTGCTGATGCAGCGGGGGTGGAGTGTATTTTGGTGGGCGATTCACTCGGCATGGTGTGCCAAGGGCTGCTCACTACCGTGGGCGTGTCGCTGGAAAGTATGCGTTACCACACCGAGATGGTGGCGCGGGGCATCCGCCGTGCGCAGGGTACGGCGTGGATTGTGGGCGATTTGCCCTTTGGTTCATACCAAGAATCACGCGAACAGGCGATTCGCAGCGCCTCGGTGCTGATGCAAGCGGGTGCGCACATGGTCAAACTGGAAGGCGGCGGCTGGACGACCGAAACCGTGCGCTTTTTGGTAGAACGCGGCATTCCCGTATGCGCCCATTTGGGGCTGACTCCCCAGACTGTCCATTCCCTCGGTGGCTACCGCGTACAAGGTAAATCGCAGGCCAGTGCCGATGTACTCAAACGTCAGGCACACGAATTGCAAGGTGCAGGTGCTTCCATGCTGGTGTTGGAGATGGTTCCAGCCCCCCTGTCAGCAGAATTAACCCATGAACTGCAACACTGCGCCACCATCGGCATCGGGGCGGGCAACGGCACGGCAGGACAAGTTTTGGTGATGCACGATATGTTGGGCTTGAATTTAGGTAAAAATCCGAAATTCGTCCGTAATTTTATGGAGGATGCCACCAGCATCCGCGCCGCTTTTGAAGCCTACGTTACCGCTGTCAAAAACGGCCGTTTTCCCGATAACACCTTGCACGCTTGGTAAGCCAACGTACTCAACGTATTTGATTTCATGCACCTGATTCATACTATCGCCGAACTGCGCGATCATCTCACCCGCTACCGTCACCCCGCCGTTGTTCCCACGATGGGCAATTTGCACGCCGGACATCTGGCACTGGTGCGCCAAGCCAAACCCTTGGGCGATGTCACTGTCTCGACCATTTTCGTAAACCGCTTGCAATTCGCCCCGCATGAGGATTTTGATACCTATCCCCGTACCTTGGATGCCGATTGCGAGCAATTGGAAGCCGCTGGCTGCGATGTGGTGTTTGCGCCCAAAGAAACCGAGATGTATCCCCAGCCCCAGACCTTCAAAGTCCACCCACCGACTGAACTGGCGGATATTTTGGAAGGCCATTTCCGCCCCGGGTTTTTCATCGGCGTATGTACGGTGGTGCTGAAATTATTAGCGCTCACCCAAGCCCGTACCGCGTTATTTGGCAAAAAAGATTACCAGCAGCTCATGGTCATTCGTAACATGGTGAAACAATTTGCCATGCCAATTACGATTGTGGGCGGTGAAACCCAGCGCAGCGAAGACGGTTTGGCACTTTCCTCCCGCAACGGCTATTTGAGCGTTGCCGAGCGTGCGCAAGCGGTGGAACTATCCCAAACCCTGAAAAAAATCGTGCAAACGGTGCGCGACAACCCCGCATTGGATGCCACGGAATTGGCGCGATTGGAAACGCAGGCAATGCAAGCGTTAAGCCAAAGCGGATGGCGGCCTGATTATGTGGCGGTGCGCCGTCAAGCCGACTTGCAAGCACCCCGCACGGGCGATGCGCTGGTGGTGCTGGCCGCCGCACGCTTGGGTGCAACGCGGCTGATTGACAATATGGAGATTTAATCCCGCTCTTTTTAATCAAACGAGGGGGCTTCCGGCTTGGCAATGGGTTTGCCAGCCGCAACCCAGCCATCGAAACCACCGGCAATCGACAGCACGTTGAGATAGCCCATTTCTTGCAAAGCCACTGCCGCCAGCGCAGCGCGTCCGCTGGTTTTGCAGTACAAAACGATTCGTAAATCACGGGCTTGCAAGGCAGGGCTTGCCGTGAATTTGAACTCCAACATTCCGCGCGAAATGTGAATCGCACCGGCTAGATGTCCAGCGGCAAATTCATCGGCTTCACGCACATCCACCAGTACATCGGCAGCGCGAATGGCTTGTTCGGCATCCGCAATGGCGACTTCTTGGACGGAAGATTTAGCGGCAACAACGAGATCATGGGCAGTTTTCATCAAAAAATCCTTTGTTCAGTTGGGTGTATATTGTGGTCGTAGCTATTCATTAGGTACTCGAAAGGAGCTGTTTATGAAAGTTGTAGTGGCATTATTGGCTGGTTTATTGGCATCACTTTCCGCACAAGCCAAGTGTGGAGATACAGAAACAACGGTCTTTTCCTGCCTGACCTCTAAAGCCAAACAAATCGAAGTGTGCGATGCGGGCAAAACCGTGAGCTATTCCTTTGGTTACCCCCATGCGAAACCTGAAATTGTAGTGACGGTTCCACGCAACCGCGCCCGCAAAGAATACATCATGGGTGTCGGCTGCGTCCGCAGTTCGGTCACCATTCCCAACGGCGATACGATGTATCGGGTGTATGCCATGGAACCCCTGCGGGATTTGTCCTGCACCGATTCAGGGGTGGAGGTGTACGTGAAGAAACGGTACACCACAGCGGTCAAATGCAAGGGGCCTTATACCAACAACATCCAAGAAGCTGAGTTGTTGGAACAAGATTAAACCCCTTTCATTCCATCCTATTTCATCGGCTGAGAATCAGCGGGGAACGAGGAAAGCTGCTTTTTCCTCAATCTTCGCTTGCAGGTTCGGTGCTTCAATCTCAAAGTAGATGGTGTGGGAACCGGGGGTCATACCCTCTGCCGCACCTTGCACCTGCACAGCTACCCAACGCGCTTGGGTAGATGCCACTACCACCTCTTCCTCTGGCAATACTTTCAGGCCGGGCATTCCTTTCACCGTGATACGGAATTTTTGCTCGGATTCGGTTGCGTTCATGATTTGCAGGCGGAACACGTTTTCGATACGTCCACCATCCACAATACGCGCCAAAGCACCCCGATCCCGTACCACATTCACCTTGAATGGAATACGCATCGCCAAACTAGCGACCATCGCCACAACGATAAGCGTCAAAATTCCGGTGTAGATCAACACACGGGGGCGCAACACACGCCGCACAATTTGGCTGCGTGTCCAGTGGTGTTTCACTGCATTTTCAGTGGAATACTTGATCAGACCGCGTGGATAACCCACTTTGTCCATCACGGTATCGCACACATCGGCACATGCACCGCAGCCAATGCACTCGTATTGCAAGCCTTTACGAATGTCGATACCCGTGGGGCAAACTTGGACGCACAAGGTGCAGTCCACACACGAACCCAATCCCAGTTTGCTGGGGTCGGCTTTTTTGGAACGCGCTCCGCGTGGTTCTCCGCGCTCTTCGTCGTAGGTCACGATCAAGGTATCTTTATCGAACATCGCGCTTTGGAAGCGGGCATAGGGACACATGTGTTTACACACCATCTCACGCATGAAACCCGCAAAGCCGTAGGTGGCAAAGCCGTAGAAGAAGACCCAGAAGGTTTCCCAAGGGCCTAAATCCCAGCGCATTACTTCATCACCCAGCACATGAATCGGGGTGAAATAACCGACAAAGGTAAAGCCCGTCCACAACGATAGCAGCACCCAAATCAATTGTTTCAAACTTTTACGCCCGATTTTGTTGGCATTCCAAGGCCCTGCATCAAGGCGCATACGGGCGGCACGGTCGCCTTCCGTATGGCGCTCTATCCACATAAAAATCTCGGTATACACCGTTTGTGGACACGCATAACCGCACCACAAACGTCCGGCAATCGCCGTAAATAAAAACAGCGAGAGTGCCGCTACCACCAAAATTCCGGTAAGGTAGATAAAGTCCTGCGGGTACAGCACCAGCCCGAAGATGTAGAAGCGGCGTGCGCCCAAGTCAAACAAAATAGCTTGGCGCTGCCCCCATTCCAGCCACGGCACGCCGTAGAAAACAATTTGCGTAATCCACACAAAAATCCAACGCCAGTTGGTAAACAGCCCCGTCACACTGCGCGGGTAAATTTTGGAGGGAGCTGCAACAATGGGGATTACTTTTTTGGGGGGTTCTTTTGAATGTGGTTCGGTCATGGTGTCATCAGGGATGAAAGTAGGCTATGGGTGAATTGTCTACTGAATTGCCGATTGTCGGGGTGATATAAATCACTGTCATTCGGAAGCCCTAAAATTCACACCATGCAAATCCGCCAGTTATCCGTAAGCTATATCATCGATCAGGATCGTATCCTGATGCGCATCCGCACCAGTACCGACGAAGCGATGGCACTGTGGTTCACCCGCCGCCTGTGTTCGCAACTGTGGCCGCTGCTCAACCGTGTAACCACCGATTTATTCGCCATCCCCCCCAATGCGGTGAGCGATGGCGGGGTTGACCTTGACCAACTCAGCCTTGAGAGTCGCCAAATGCTGGTGGATATGCAGCGCCAACAAGCCCTGCAAAACGCCGACTTTAGCGCCCCCTTTCAAGCGGGAGAAAAGTCCAAGCAACCCTTGGGTGAATCGCCTTTGTTGGTGACCGAAATCAACATCAGCCCCCGTCCCCATACCGCCAGCGGACAGATGCAGCTACAAATTCAATTTAGAGAAGTGCTAGAAGATAGGCCACAAGCACGCGGATTTGAAATGGTGCTAGCGGCCGATTTCGTTTTCAACATCATGCACTTGCTGGAAAGCGCCATCAAACAATCCGATTGGGGACTGGATGCCTCTAATCCCCTGCATTTTGACGATGAATCCGAATTTGAATTAACCGACGATGGAAAAAGGCCGGTTTATTTGAATTGATGAATTCATGGCATGGATGGGATGCTTAAATCTGCCCGTACTTTTGATTGAATTTTTCATCGCTCATGGTGAGGAGCAAGATAAATTCGATGAAAGCAATGAGGGCTGGGATAAATGTCCAGCAGAAAAGAAGGTACACGATCCCCAACCCAATTTGACCCAGATAAAACTTATGCCCCCCAATGCCACCCAAAAAGAACGCAAAGAGCGCAGCCGCTATTCTGTTTTTGCCGTTAGGGGCAACTGGGCCTAGGTTGATGGCGGTCGGTGGACTCATCTGTCGCACGCCGCATTGAGGGCAAATTTCTGCTTTGGCTTTGATAATAGCGCCGCATTCGCCGCAAAACTTCTCATCGGCTTTCTTAACTGGTTCACCCATTTTTTTCACCTATGCAATTGTTGAATTTTCAGTGGAATCTGAACCCTGTACGATTTCCAGCAGCCGATCCAAGCCGCCTTCGTTAATCGCGATATTTGCTTTTTCTCGCACCGCCGGTTTCGCGTGATACGCCACGGAAAGCCCTACCGCACCCATCATCGGTAAATCATTGGCTCCATCCCCCACCGCAATGCACTGGGTCGGCGCGATACCCAGCAGGCTCGCCAATTCCAACACCGTGCGGCGTTTTTCGGCACCATCGCAAATATCACCCCATGATTGATCGACCAAGCGTCCGGTTAAAACGCCATTGTCGACTTCCAGTTGGTTGGAACGGGCAAAATCCATCCCCAAATGCGCCCGCACCCGATCGGCAAAGAAGGTGAATCCGCCCGATACCAGCAGGGTTTTCAATCCGGCGGCACGGCAGGCTTGCATCAACTGCTCGGCTCCCGGATTCAGGCGCAGACGCTCGCGGTAGACCGCTTCCATATCGGCAACGGTCACCCCTTGGAGCAGTGCCACACGCCGCCGCAGGCTGTCTTTGAAATCGGTGATCTCGCCGCGCATGGCAGCTTCGGTAATGGCAGAAACTTCGGCTTTACGTCCAGCAGCATCGGCAATTTCATCCACACACTCGATATTGATGAGTGTGGAATCCATATCAAACGCAATCAGCCGATAGTCTGTCAGCCGCAACGGAGGCGTAATACCTTGGAGGATAAGAGGAGAGGGTATGGACATTAACGAAAAATGGTTTAACGAAGAATTTTGACCGTAATAGTTTGGTCGCCACCGCCTGTACCTACCGTAACGGGAACAGTACCGGTATTGCCTGTAATCGCACTCACCATGACGGGAACGCCGTCAATGATGCCGGAAACATTACCCGTATTCCCCAAAGTCAAAGGAATACCATTGATAGTGACCACATTGGTACCGTTGTAACTGATCGTCATCGGAACATTATTGATGGTTGCCGATCCATTGCCGCTGGCACTGATAGCGACAGGTGAACCGTTAATCAAAATCGTTTTACCATTGATAGTAGTCCCACCGATGGTGACCGGTACGCCATTAACAACCGCCGTTGTGCTACCTACACCATTTAAGGTAATCGGAACACCATTGATGGTGATGATGTTAGTGCCATTGTAGGTAACCGCCATCGGAACACCGTTAATGGTGGCGGAACCATTTCCGTTTGCACCGATACTGACGGGTGTGCCGTTGATGAGTAAGGTTTGGGCTGCACCGTTGATGGTGCTAGGATTTTTAATAACCACTTGCCCCCCCACACTCATAGTGCAGCGTTCTTTGTATAGACGTGTCAAATAGTATGAACCAACGCAGTTAGATGCCCCCAACCATTCGATCAAAACGCCCATATTGGAGCTAGTCACCTCGACGGTGTATGTTCCTGCATCCAGTGCATAGCTGGTGGTCGTGCCACCGCGCAGCACTTTGCTTTCGTTGATAACGGTGGGATCACTGCTGCTACCACCGCCACCGCAGGCGGACAATGCGGCACACAGTGCAGCAGAGGTTAAAAGACGCAAGGCTGACATAAAAACTCCTGTTGATTCTTTGCTCATTTTCTGTTTTTTACCATACACAACTGGCAGAGCGTTTGCGCCAGTTGGTGTAATGCCTGCCAACCGGACTGCGGCCAATCGGGTTGTTTCAAACCCTTGATGATGCCGTCTACCCGATGCGCTGATTGCAATAATTCTGCCAGTATCGCTGCTGAAATACGGGGCAGAGCGCGTTCAAATAATTTTTCTTTATTGCCCCAAATGCGATTTTCCCGCAGCGCCATCGGCAACGGTTTGCCTTGCTGCATGGCATCTTTCACCCGCTTCAAGGCCCGAATATCTTCAGCGAGGGTGTAATGCACCAGCACTTCCGCCACCCCTTCGGCTTGCAGACCGTCTAACATCCGCTGCACGCGCTGCGGGTTGCCGCCGAATATGGCTTCACTGAGTTTGAAGACATCGTAACGCGCCACATTCAAAACCGCGTTTTCGACATCCTCCCACTGCAACACACCCGCCGGCTGCAAAAGAGCCAATTTTTGAATTTCTTGGTGGGCAGCCAGCAGGTTACCTTCTACGCGGTCGGCAAAAAATTGCAGGGTACGTTGCCCTTCTTCCCCTTCGATAACATGCTGGTTTTGCTGCGCCAAACGCTGGGCAATCCACTGCGGTAGGGCAGCACGTTCCACGGGTTCAATGGGGATGGTGATGCCGTTGCTATCCAACGCCGAAAACCAACCGCTGGACTTGGTGGCTTTATCCAAACGCGGCAGCGTTACCAGCGTTAAGGTGCTGTCGTTGCCCTGTGCCATTTCCGCGATTTGTTGCAGGGCGGCACTGCCATCCTTTCCGGGTTTGCCGGAGGGAATGCGGATTTCAACGATTTGCTTATCCGCAAACAGGCTCAATGAACCTCCTGCGGCCAGCACTTCGCTCCAATCAAAATGCGCTCCACTGACGGTATGCACGGTGCGCTCGGTATACCCCAGCGGACGCGCAGTTCGGCGAATGGTATCCGCCGCTTCTTGCTGCAACAAGGCTTCATCACCGTGAATGGTGTAGAGGCTTTTCAGCCCCCGTTGCAGGTGATTGGCAAGCTGGGCGGGTTGAATTTGCATGGTGGTTGCGCCCTTCATTCCTTAATTCTGCGGTGGAAGAAAACCAATCGGGTGCTTGGCTGCACTGGGTGGCGTGGATGCAGAAGAAGGTGGAGTCATCAACTCCCGCAAAGAATCAAATACTTTTTTCAGTTGGTTGCGGGTATTACGACTGAAAGTATCATGTGACATGGCAAGCAACTCGGTTTTATCTTGCAGTGCGGCAAGTTGGCGTGCCAAATCTTGGTGTGTTGCTGCCATTGCGCGTACTTGCACGAAAGTGCGCATGATTTCAATGTTGATGGAAATAGCACGCGGGCTATTCAGCACCGATGAAAGCATAGCAACACCTTGTTCCGTAAACACATAAGGTGGATAGCGCCGACCACCACGACCGCTGTTTGAGGTCACCGTTTGTGACCTCAAAGCCTTCCATTCTTCTGGGGAAAGCTGAAAGATAAAATCCACTGGAAAGCGTTCCATATTGCGTTTAACCGCTTGCACTAGCACCTTGGTTTCAACACCATAGAGCGCAGCTAAGTCGGAATCCAGCATCACACGTTGTTCGCGTAGTGACATAATTTGGTGCGCGATATGCGCGTGCATTTCACTCATTTCGCTATACTTTTAATAGCTGCCAAACGGCGCAGTATCTGCTGTAGCAGGTCGGATTGCATATCGCGGTAGAGCAAAATTTCTTCGGCTTCTTTGGCAAGAACGGTGGATTCGTTGAAGCTAATATCCCGCTGCTGGGTGATTTCTGTCGGGGCGATGAGTTCGCGCCCGTCCGGTGTACGCATTTGAAAACGTACCACGCTGCGGAGTTGAAATTCCCGCACCTGACCGGAGGAGTTCATGCCGATGACGTTTTTCTCACGCCCTTCATGCAAAATATCGACGATTACATCGGGCGGCTTGGGGGTGAGCGGGCGTACCGATGCACCAAAATAACGAATCAAATCGTTAGCCAGCAAAGAACCCTTTTCCGGCGTAATAGCCAGCGTTTGAAAAGCAAAACTTTGGGCGCTGCGCAGTTGAAAGCCGCAAGCGCCTAACAGTAGACTGGATAAGCCCACAAGGGCGGTGCGGCGTTGCAACATAGGAATGTCCAAGTTCTTAAAGCACCACGTTCACCAGCCGTCCGGGAACGACGATGATTTTCTTCGGTGCAGCACCTTGCGCTTGTTTGATGAACGCTTCGCTGGCAAGGGCGGTGGCTTCAATCGTGGGCTTATCCGCACCCGCCGCTACGTGGATCGAACCGCGCAATTTACCGTTGATTTGCAGCATCAGTTCGATTTCATCTTGCACCAACGCAGCGGGGTCAACCGCAGGCCAAGCCGTGTCCAGCAAACTGCCTTCGGTTTCAGCGTAACCCAACGCTATCCACAATTCATGCGCGATGTGCGGCGTAACGGGGTACAGCACCCGCAGCAGAATCGAGAACCCTTCGGCGACAGTGGCGGAGGGCGTGGCGCTTTCCAATGCGTTGAGAATCTTCATCGCGCCCGATACCACGGTGTTGTATTGCATCCGCTGGTAGTCGTAATTGATTTGTTGCAGCACGGTGTGGATTTCACGGCGCAATTTTTTATCGGCTTCAGTGCTTTGGGGTGCGTTGGCGAGCTTGAATCCAAAATTCCACACACGGCGCAAGAAGCGGTAACTGCCTTCTACGCCCGCTTCGTTCCATTCCAGCGTGGCTTCGGGCGGCGCGGTGAACATGGTGTAGAGGCGTGCCGTATCCGCACCGTATTTTTCAATCAGGTCTTGCGGATCAACGCCGTTGTTTTTCGATTTGGACATCGTGCCGATGCCTTCGTAATCAATCGGCGTACCAGCGGGCAAATCGCCTACGGCTTTATTGAGCTTGCCCTCGGTGACATCGTGCGGCCAGAAGTATTCTTTACCGCCTTGCTCGGTGCGGCGGCTGTAGATGTGGTTCAGCACCATGCCTTGCGTCAGCAACTTGGTAAACGGCTCATCGACCTTGACCAAACCCATATCGCGCATGACTTTCGTCCAGAAACGGGCGTAGAGCAGATGCAAAATTGCGTGTTCGATACCGCCGATGTATTGATCCATCGGCATCCAATAATCCGCTCCCTCGGCGACCATTTTGTCGGCGTTTTGGGGATCGCAATAGCGCATGAAATACCATGAGCTATCGACAAACGTATCCATCGTATCGGTTTCGCGCCGCGCGGGTTTGCCGCATTGGGGGCAGGTTACGCCGGCATGGAAACCTTCGTGCTTGTGCAGCGGGTTGCATGAACCGTCTGGCACGCAATCGGGCGGCAAGATGACGGGCAAATCTTTTTCCGGCACTGGCACAGCGCCGCAGGATTCGCAATGAATAATCGGGATTGGCGTACCCCAATAACGCTGGCGGCTGATACCCCAATCGCGCAAACGCCATGTCGTTTTCTTCTCGCCCAGCCCCTTGGCTTCCAACGCTGCGGCGACGGCATCGACCGCTTCGGCATACGATAAACCATCGAACACGCCCGAATTTACGGTGATACCGCGCTGTTTATCGCCGTACCAATCTTGCCATTGCGTGTCGTCGTAGGT
>CALMCD010000295.1 GCA_937863075.1 uncultured Rhodoferax sp.
CATCCATTTCCGCATACGCCCCTTTCAGCCACATCTTCACGCGCTGGCGTTCCAGCATTCCCAGTGCGTTATCGCCCTTGGTGGTGTTGATGGCGGCCCAGAAACTGGCGTTGGCTTTGTCGATTTTGCGCATGCTGGCTTCGTGCAACTGCGCCAGATTGATGATGGTGTTACCGCCCAACTCCTGCACTTTTTGGTAGGCACTGGAGGCTTCGAGCTGGGAAAAATCGCTACCCCGACCGTGATTTTTCACCACGATGTAATTCGGTGCATCGCCATACGTGGCCAGCAGGTTTTCCAGCAACACCACCGAATCCTGCCCCGCATCCGCCACATGCCACAAATTGACGCGCACGCCGATGCTGTGCATGAGTGCCACCACGTCCGAATCCTGCATCCAATGGGCGAGGGGCGCGGCGGTTTGGGCTGCCAAATCCACAATCACGCTGGTTTCGGTGTTTTCTTCAAATACTGCCGCGATATGGTCTAGCCCTTCGTAACTATCCACCACGACGGGGGAGGCGTAATCCGCATAAAAACGCGCGAAAGAGGTATGCGAACGGTCGGTATCAAAACCTACGAAGGCGCATTCGTGGTCGATAAAGTATTGCGCCAGCAATCGGGCGACGACCGATTTGCCAACGCCCCCTTTTTCGCCACCGATGAAGTTAATAGAAGCAGTAGAAGGCATAAATTTCCTTTTTAGAGTTTATTCTTTATTTGATAATAGTAAAAATCATCGTCTTATTTAATTACTTAATTACTTAATTACAGATGACAAAATTGAGGCAAATACACCCAATAAAACTTTCAAATTTTCGCCACTGGAAAAATAGATATTTTTATCAATAGCTAAAACCGATTTTTCTAATTTTAGAAATTTCCACTCAATTCCATTGGTCACCACGCCATAAATGACATCAATATCATTTTTTTCATCCTGATTAAACAACTGTGCCGCGACCATTTCAGCCCCCGCTTGCGCTAAACCTTCCTCGATACTGCGATGTTTCGCTTCCACAATGCAAACAATCGGACTATCTAACGCCAATAGCTGATTTTTTCCCGCAATAATATAATCACAAATACCGGATAATTGTTCATTGATATTCAAACTACAACCCGAAAAGATTGTAATACTTTGCTGACAATTCTCATACACATCAAATAAAATGGGGGTGATTAAGTTCTCCGAACGTGCTTTTTCTGAAAATGTTGAGGGCAACATTTTTGCTATTTTTAAGCTGTGCAATAAAAAAGAACTGGGTGGAATATCTTGAATATCTTCAAATAAATCCACTACTTGATAAGTAATTGCCAGTTTCTTGGTTAATTCTTTCAGCGTTTGATAATCCGAATAGGACATTTTTTCCTTCTTTATTCAGTAACCAATACCCCTTCTGGCTTGCACCAATCCGGGGTATTGAAGAAATCCAATCAATCCCTGCGTAAATCCCGCGTAAACGGAAATTCTTTACTCGCCGGCACGTTAATGGTGGCGGGTGGAATCACCATCGTGCCGGGGGTATGACCCAATACGCTAAAGCGCG
>CALMCD010000296.1 GCA_937863075.1 uncultured Rhodoferax sp.
TTCCATTTCCCGATGCCGCTTAATCGTAGCCCAGCGCGGGGCAAAATGGGCGGTGAGTTGTTCCACCATATACACAGAACGGTGTTGCCCGCCCGTGCAGCCAATGGCAACGGTCACATAACTGCGGTGGTCGCGCACCAGTGCATCTAACCATGTTTCTAGGAATTGGGTAATTTGCTGGCGCATTTGCTGCACTTCGGGGCGGTTGTGCAGAAATTGAATCACGGGGGCATCACAGCCCGTTAAATTGCGCAGGGCGGGGTCGTAGTGCGGATTGGGCAACATGCGCACGTCAAACACATAATCGGCATCACGCGGCACGCCGCGCTTGAACGCGAATGATTTGAAAACCAAGGTTAATTGTTCCACCGGAGCCGCAATCAACGCCTTGATATGCCCCTGCAACTGCGCCGAGCGAATCACGCTGGAATCAATCACATACGCATCTTGGCGCAGGGTGGCGAGTAGTTCGCGCTCCAGCTCAATCGCATCCGCCAGCACGCGCCGCGTATCGGAAGCAATGTCTTGCTGCATGGGCTGGGAAAGCGGGTGTTTACGCCGTGTCTCGGAATAACGGCGCACCAAGGTGTCGGTATCGGCATCTAAAAACAACGATTTCACGCCAATGCCCCGCTCCCGCAAGGTTGCCAAATGCTGCGGAACCAAGGGTAACGAGGCGGCACTGCGCACATCCATCGCAATCGCAATATGGTGAACTTGCTGGCGTTCTTCCAGTTCCACCAGTTGCAAGAGCAATTCGGGCGGCAGGTTGTCGATACAGTAGTAGCCCATATCCTCCAGCGCATGAAGTGCCACCGATTTGCCCGAACCCGACATGCCCGTAATCAGGACGACCTGCATAACATCTCCCTTGCGTGTGCCAAACTGGTTTCTGAAAGCGAATCCCCATCGCCACCGCCCAGCATACGGGCAATTTCAATAACGCGCTGATCCCCCTCAACAAAATCGGTCGCGCTGGTATTGTGCTGCTTGGTGACCACCAGATGGTGATCGCCATACGCTGCCACCTGCGGAAGATGCGTCACCGCCAGCACCTGCCGATCCAGCCCCAGCCGCTGCATCAACTGCCCGACCGTTTGCGCGACCGTACCGCCGATGCCGGAATCTACCTCGTCAAAAATCAGGGTTTGCGCCGTTCCCAGTTGGCTGGTGGTGACGGCAATCGCCAACGAAATGCGCGATAGCTCACCGCCCGATGCCACTTTCCCCACCGGACGCGGCGTGCTACCCGCATGTCCCGCCACCAGAAAATTCACATCTTCCCTGCCATAGGGCGCGGGGTCGGCTTCGGGCGCGTGGGCATCCAACTGCACCTGAAAACGACCACCTTGCATCCCCAGCCCTTGCATTGATTCGGTGATGGAATGCCCCAACCCCGCTGCGGCTTGGGTGCGGGCGGCGGTGATTTGGTGCGCTTCTTCGATATAGGCGGCGCGGGCGGATTGTTCGGCGGCTTGCAAACCGTCTAAATCGGCAGCGGTATCCAAATCGGCCAATTCGCTGCGCCAGTTGGCGAGCAAGGCGGGCAAATCTTCCGGCAAACGCTTGTAACGCCGTGCCATCGAAACCCACAACGAAAGCCGTTCATCCAATTCTTGCAGACGTTCCGGCTCCAGTTCAGTGCGGCGCAAATACGTGCGCAGCGTGCGAACGGCATCTTCGATTTGCGTGATGCTGGAGGCGAGAATATCGAGCGGCTCCTGCAATCCCGCTTCCCACTGCACCACATCTTGCAGCTCTTGCACAGTGCTATTGAGCCAGTGCAGGGCATTGTGCTGCGGCTCTTCTTCCAGCATTTGCACGGCGGATTGCGCCGCATCTAGCAAGGCTTGCCCGTTAGCAAGGCGGTTATGGGTACTTTGCAGCTCATCCCATTCACCGGCAAGGGGGTTGAGCTTTTCTAGCTCACTAATCTGCCACGCCAAGCGTTCACGCTCGTTTTGCAGCGAATCCTGTGCCGTGATAGCCGTTTGCAAAGCGGTATGGGCTTTGCGCCAAGCCTGCCAGCGTGTGCGCAGCGTGGTCGTGGAGATAGCGCCATAGGCATCCAACAACTGGCGCACGCTATCGGGCTTGGTCAGGCTTTGCCATGCGTGTTGCCCGTGAATGTCCAATAATTGCTCACCCACGCTGCGCAACTGCTGCACGGTAGCGGGGCTGCCGTTGATCCACGCGCGGCTTTTTCCAGCGGTATCCACGGTACGGCGCAACAAAAGGGCTTCTGCTTCATCCAACCCAAAGTCCTGCAAAAGCGGGATGATGCGGGGCGATGGGTCAAATTCCACGGTGACTTCCGTGCGCTGCTCGCCTTCCCGAATCA
This sequence comes from uncultured Rhodoferax sp., assembly GCA_937863075.1. Classification (GTDB taxonomy): domain Bacteria; phylum Pseudomonadota; class Gammaproteobacteria; order Burkholderiales; family Burkholderiaceae_C; genus Allorhodoferax. Next base: position 2,342 of record CALMCD010000296.1, read on the forward strand.
CCGAGACATCGGCACGCGCTCCCGTTACCAGTTGCAGGGCATCAATCAAAATGGATTTACCCGCTCCGGTTTCGCCCGTCAGTGCCGTAAAACCGCTGTCAAAATCCAGTTCTAACTCGCTTACGATGACAAAATTGCGCAGAACAATACGCCGCAAAGCCATAGGTATATCTACCCTTACTAAAAAGTAATTAAGAAATTAATTTGCTGAAAAAGGATTTTTTCTCGATGGATTGTGGGGGTTGTTGCTGGGCTTGCTGGACTTGCTGTGCTTGTCTCAGTTTTTCTTGCAACACGGCAATCTCCGCGCTCAATTCATTGACCTTTTGTTGCAATTGCACCTGCGCAAAAGGCATATATTGATCCCATACATTCGGGGGCAGCGCAAAACGTTCGCGCAAATCCAGATGCTCTTCAGCGAGATAGTAACGATTCACCCCATCATAGTAAACCATAGCGTAGCGATGGTTGAGCAAGTACGGCTCCCATTCATGGTGGGCGGGGATGGGAGAGCCGGGTAGCGTTGCCTCTAACACAATCAACCAAGGGCGGTGTTTATCCAGATTCAAGCCCTGTAGCACATCCATTTCCATCCCTTCCACATCAATGCTCATGAAATGGATGGTGGTATCGGGCAAATGCGTTTCAATCACCTGATTCAAGGTCAGGATAGGTACTTTGATTTCGGATGTGGGTAGCATGTTATTACGCTCCCAATGCGCCCGCGTTTCTTGCGACATGCTAGAGATTTGCCCCGCCTGCGCATAGACGTACAGCGTTAACTCACCCTCTTTCGAGCCAGCACCAGCCTTGAGCAATAAATCCCCCGGACGTGCTTGTTGCCATGCTTGATCGGCTCCGTCTTGGGGTTCCATCGCCACACCGCGCCAGCCTTTTTCGTAGAGTGCGTAAGTCAAACTACAAAAAACAGGGTTGGATGCGCCCACATCCAAGAAACAACCATCGGGAATATCCGAAAAAACGCGCTGAATCATCACGTCTTCTAAATTACTCGCATAGGAAATCATCGCCATCGTTTTTACTCCGCATTCCAGTATAGTTTTTGCCGCAGGGTATCGAAATAACTCCAGCCTTCGGGGTGCAAAAACCGCGCTTCATGCTCAGAACGGGTGACCACAATCCGGTCACCGTGCCATAACGAGGCGAGCGATTGCATATCAAAATTCGCACTCGCATCCCGACCCGCGATGATTTCAATCGCTACCTCAGAGGTATTGGCCAGCACAATCGGACGATTCGACAAGGTATGCGGTGCAATCGGAACCAGCACCCACCCCGGAATCGAAGGGTGCATGAGTGGCCCGCCAGCTGATAGTGAATACGCCGTCGCCCCCGTTGGGGTGGAAATGATGAGTCCATCGGCGCGTTGGTTGGCGACAAAATGCCCATCAACCTCCACGCGCAATTCGACCATGCCCGCCGTGCCACCGCGATTGACGACCACATCATTCATCGCCTCGGCAGAAAAGAAACAATGTCCATCGCGCCATACCCGCGCTTGAATCAGACTCCGCCGCTCTTCGGTGAAATGCCCTTCGAGCATGGGGCGGAGAATGGTTTCAAAATTCAGCAGGGGAATATCCGTCATAAACCCCAACCGCCCCTGATTGATGCCTATCAGCGGCACACCGTAGCGGGCGAGTTGGCGGGCGATGCCGAGCATGGTGCCATCCCCCCCCACCACAATGCACACATCGCAATTTTTGCCGATGCCTGCCACATTGAGGCGGTTGTAATCGTTGAGGTTCATATTGGTGGCGGTATAGGCTTCGAGCGATACCTCCAGCCCCAACCCCATTAAAAATTCGCCAATACGATGCAGGGTCTGGCGCGAGAGCGCACCACCCGACCCACTAGAAACCGCTTGGTATTTTCCAACCAGCGCAGCATGGTGAAATAGAGACTTCATATCGTGATTACATCACAGGTTTCAATCCGCGCCCCTTCATGAAGCCAATCAGAAAGGACAAATAAAAACCGCCCCAAAGGGCGGTTTCATTGTTATCAGTCAGCCGATATTATTGACCCAGCGCCGCATTCAGCGTGGCACTGGGGCGCATGATGGCGGCGACCTTGGCTTGATCCGCCCAGTAGTAGCCACCGATGTCCACAGGTTTGCCTTGTACTGCTTTCAGCTCGGCAATAATGGCTTGTTCACCTGCTGCCAGTTTTTCAGCCAGCGGTGCGAAGTGGGCTTGCAATTCTGTATCGTCGGTTTGCGCTGCCAAGGCTTGCGCCCAGTACATCGCCAGATAAAACTGGCTACCGCGATTGTCCAACTCACCCGTGCGGGGCGAGGGGGATTTGCGGTTATCCAGCAATTTGCCAGTCGCAGCATCCAGTGTTTTAGCGAGGATGGTGGCTTTCTTGTTGCCCGTTTTCAGGCCAACATCTTCCAACGAAACGGCCAACGCCAAGAACTCACCCAGCGAATCCCAACGCAGATGGTTTTCTTCCACCAACTGTTGAACGTGTTTGGGAGCCGAGCCGCCCGCACCCGTTTCGTACATACCACCACCCGCCATCAAAGGCACGATGGAGAGCATTTTGGCGGAAGTACCGAGTTCCATGATGGGGAACAAGTCGGTGAGGTAGTCGCGCAAGATGTTGCCGGTTGCGCTGATGGTGTCCAGACCACGAATCACGCGCTCCAAGGTGTAACGCATCGCACGCACTTGACTCATGATTTGGATATCCAAACCATTGGTATCGTGTTCGTGCAGGTACATTTTGACCTTGCGGATGAGCTGCGCTTCATGGGGACGGTACGAATCCAACCAGAACACCACGGGCATACCGGAGTTACGGGCGCGATTCACCGCCAGTTTTACCCAGTCGCGGATCGCGGCATCTTTCACTTGGCACATACGCCAGATGTCGCCTTCTTCCACGTCTTGGCTCATCAGCACTTCGCCCGTTTCGATGTCGGTGATATTGGCAACGCCGTCTTCGCTGATTTCAAAGGTTTTGTCGTGCGAACCGTATTCTTCGGCTTGCTGCGCCATCAAACCGACATTGGGAACTGTACCCATTGTTTTAGGATCAAACGCGCCGTGCCATTTGCAGAAGTTGATCATCTCCTGATAGATACGGGCGAAAGTGGATTCGGGCATCACGGCCTTGGCATCCTTCAAGCGACCATCAGCACCCCACATTTTGCCGCCGTTGCGAATCATGGCGGGCATGGAAGCGTCCACAATCACATCGTTGGGCGAATGGAAGTTGGTGATACCTTTGGCAGAATCGACCATCGCCAATTCGGGGCGATGCTCGTGGCAGGCGTGGATGTCGCGCTTGATTTCATCGCGTTGGGATGCGGGCAGTTTTTCGATTTTGTTGTACAAATCGACCATACCGTTATTGACGTTCACGCCCAGCTCTTTGAAGGTGGCAGCGTGTTTCTCGAATGCGTCTTTGTAGAAAATTTTCACGCAGTGACCGAATACGATGGGGTGAGAAACCTTCATCATGGTCGCTTTAACGTGCAACGAGAACATCACGCCGGTTTTGTGGGCATCTTCGATTTCTTTTTCATAGAACTCGCACAGAGCCTTCTTGCTCATG
>CALMCD010000297.1 GCA_937863075.1 uncultured Rhodoferax sp.
AAGAAGAAGCAGAAGCGGAAGAAGGCACACAGCACGCACTGGATTGTTCTTTAGCGGGGTTGGCAGAGGCTTCATGGAATACGGGAATGTTGCCCAGCGTATGAAAATGTTCCCAAGCAATGCCTTGTGGATCGGTAATCCAATGCTTCTCACTTTGGGCGTAACAACAGGAGGTTGCCCCTTCATCGACCAAGGCTACATCGGCACTTTGGATTTGGGTTTTGAGCTGGGTCAATTCTTCGCTGGTATCGGTTTGAAAACCCAAATGATCCAATCCCGCCGCACCGCCGCGTGTGGAGATGGCAAAGTTCACCCGAGGGTCTTCCAACATCCATTTCGCGTAATCAGACTCTACGCGCGTGGGCGGGCTGGCAAACAGACGCTCGTAAAACGCCATGCTTTGCGCCAGATTTTCGACACGGATATGAACGTGAAAGCGTTTCATAAAAACTCCTTTTCCTTTGAAATTAACACAGGGATGTGACACGGGGATGTAACCGACAAACAGGGTTCGCCTTGGCAACAGTTTTGGGTGAGGTAGGACAGCACCGCGTTCATGCGGTCAAACTGGGCGCGGTAAATGAGGTTGCGACCGTTGCGCTCCTGCGTTACCAATTCGGCGTGCATGAGTTCTTTGAGGTGAAACGAGAGCGTGTTGGGTGCAACGCCCAAACTTTCAGCCAGAACGCTAGGGTTCAACCCCGCCTCGCCCGCCACCACGAGCGCACGAAAAATCGACAAGCGCGAGGTTTGCGCCAGCGCGGCTAGTGCTTTGACTACGGCGGCGGGGTCGATAGGGGGATTGATGGGTGTTGATGAAAATTCCATAATTCGATAATACTCGAATTATGGAATTTTTAACGTCTATGTGGAGGTAGTGATCTAAAAAGTTTTTTGTTAAAAATATTTGACAAAAAATTCAAATCACCCCATGCTTCGTGGCATGAACTTACTTGAAATTGGACAACGTATTCGTATCCGCAGGGAGGCATTGGGGTTATCGCAAGACCGCCTTGCCAAGCTCGGTGGTCTATCGCGGGTGACGATTAACCAGTTGGAAACGGGCGCAATTGGGGATTTGGGTATTGCTAAATTGTTAGTCCTTTTGGATTTACTCGGTTTGGCATTGAATACACACGAATACCCGCAGAAAAACAACGGGCTGCTGATGGCAAGCCGCACTGCCAGCGTCAGCTACAAAAGGGAATTAAGCGCTGCCGAATTAGCCCAAGCTTTGGCGGATGGGGCTTTGCCCTTTTCCATTACCCCCCACATGGCAACGCTGTTGGATGAAGCGCCGCTGTCTGTCATTGTGTTGGCGGTGGAAGAGGCGGCACAGCAAAAACATATCACACCCAAGGCAGTATGGCGTAACGTGATTCGCTTCGCACGGGACTTGCAATCACCGCGTAAGGAGTGGGCATGAATACGGATAATTTACCGCACGGTGCATGGGTTGGCTTGCTGCAACAGGCGTTTCGATTGGTGGACGATATTCACCGTCATGGTATCGAAAATCCGTTTTGGACATTTGGCGGAGGCACGGTGTTGATGCTGCGTTACCAGCATCGCATGAGCAAAGACATTGATATTTTTGTACCCGATCCGCAATACTTGGGATTTGTTTCTCCGCGCCTGAATGGTATTGCCGAGGAAATTTCTACCGAATATGTGGAAGGAAATGGTTTCGTCAAACTCATTCGACCAGAGGGCGAGATTGATTTCGTGGCTTCGCCCAATTTGACCGATTCACCGTTTGAAGTGTGGCAGTTATTGGGGCGTTCTGTGCGCGTAGAAACCTCGGCTGAGATTGTTGCCAAGAAAATGTGGCATCGGGGTGACCGCGTATCAGCGCGTGATATTTTCGATTTATCGCTGGTGATTGAGCGTGAGCCAGATGCCTTAATCGCGGTATCGCAACACTTGGTTCGGCATAAAACAGAGTTTTTGGCACAACTGCAAAGCCGTTCAGCTATTTTGAAATTGCAGTTTGATGCCATCGACAGGCTGAATTACCAGCCTTCGTATGAAGAAGCATCCCATCGTGTTGCCGACTTTCTACGCGTTTTGTGAACGATGGACGATGGACTATTGCGCATCCGCCACAAACCGCCCTGATTTCCCCCCGTGCTTTTCCAGCAGCTTGACATCGGTAATCGTCATGCCACGGTCGGCGGCTTTGCACATATCGTAAATCGTCAACAAGGCGATTTGGACGGCGG
>CALMCD010000298.1 GCA_937863075.1 uncultured Rhodoferax sp.
AACAGGTGTTGAATTATTGCATGGGCAAGGCATCCATATCCGCCCGTAAACCGATCGCGCGGGGCGATGTTCCGGCTTGAATGACACCGACAACGCCGGTTTTGCCCATCCCGCGATGCACGGGAATCCCCCATTCGGTGAGCTTGGCGGCAACCAAATCGGCGGTACGAATTTCTTCAAAGCACAATTCGGGGTGGGCGTGAATGTCCCGACGAATGGCAGCAATCGAAGGAACGGCGGAAATCAAGTCGGCGATGAGGTTCACAATCGGGTTCATAGCGTTTGAAATGTACGGTAGTATGATAATTTTGATGAGTTTTTGATGAGTTCCTCCAAATCCACCCAAAAAATTTTGGATCAAGGCTTTGCCTTTTTGGGCAAAGCAGAATTTGAATTAGCTCAAAAGCAATTTGAACAGGTATTGCAACGTGAACCCCGCAATTTTGATGCCATCCATCAACTTGGCACTATTGCATTACAAAGCAAAGAATGGGTCAAAGCACTGCGTTTTTTTGACGAAGCCATTGCCATCAACCCGCATTTTGCCGATGTACACAGCAATCGCAGTGCGGTTTTGCATGAGGTGGGACGATTTGAAGAATCTCTTGCCAGTGCCGATCGTGCCATTGCCATCGACCCCCGCCATGTGGGAGCCTATTGCAACCGTGGCGTGGCATTGCGGTCATTGAAGCGTATGGATGAGGCGATTGGGTGCTGTGAATGCGCCATTCAAATCGACCCCCATGCGGTAACTCCGTATTTCAATCGCAGCATTTTTTCCTTGTTGGCGGGTAATTTTGCGCAGGGGTGGGAGGGGTATGAATGGCGGTGGCATACCGCAAACCTTAAAAATAAACGCTATCCCTTTCAACAACCCCAGTGGTTGGGGCATCAATCCCTCAAAGGGAAGACCATTTTGTTGCAATCCGAACAAGGTTTCGGGGACACATTGCAAATGTGCCGCTATCTACCCAAGGTGCAGGCACTGGGTGCGCGTGTGGTGATGGATGTTCCGGCGGCATTACAACCTTTACTCATGCAGTTGGAGGGGGTTGCTCGGTGGGTGAAGTTGGGTGAAACTTTTCCGGATTTTGATTATTACTGCCATTTCATGAGTTTGCCATTGGCATTTGAAACCCGCTTGGAAACCATTCCTGCAACCGTGCCTTACTTGAAAGCCGATGCCACCAAGGTAGCGTACTGGGCAAAACAACTTGGTGAAAGAATGGGTGAAAAAAAACAAAAACGGGTTGGCTTGGTCTGGAGTGGTAGTACCACCCACTTAAATGACCATAACCGCAGTTTGGAGTTCAAAAATTGGTTGGCGTACCTTCCAGTGGGATTGGATTACGTGTGTTTACAAAAAGAACTGCGTGAAGCCGATAGAGCAATTTTGCAGACCGCTTCTGCCCAAGGATTGCCGACTATCCGTTATTTCGGTGATGCGATTGCCGATTTTTCCGATACGGCTGCGCTGTGCGAGTTGATGGATGTGGTGATTAGTGTCGATACCAGCGTGGCGCACTTGGCGGGGGCGTTGGGGGGAAAGCTGTGGGTCTTGCTACCTTTTGTGCCGGATTGGCGCTGGTTACTCGACCGAACGGATTCACCGTGGTATCCCACCGCTACGCTGTATCGCCAACCCCAGCCCCATGATTGGAATACCGTTTTCCAACAAATAACCCATGATTTGCAACAACTAGCAGAAGCTCCCCCGCTCCGCTTGAGTTGGATTCAACGCTTGCGGCGACTCATGTGACAAAAATGTCAGAAAAATCAGTAGAAACCTACTTTGTGACAAAATTTGTCAATCCAACGGAACAATTTTGTCAAAAACAGCTAGGCAATGCCGTCACGAGATAATATCAAAAACAAGATTTGAATCACTCTTCATTTGCAAAATGCCAGAATCGTATCACCGCCACGATATAACAGACGCTATGTGGGAACTATTGAAGCCGCATCTTCCGGGGCAGCGCGGGCAATGGGGAGGAATAGCGAAAGACAACCGCCAATTCTTGAACGCTGTGTTTTGGATACTACGCACAGGCGCACCGTGGCGGGACTTGCCCTCTGACTATGGGGATTGGAAAAATACGCATAGGCGTTTTTGTCGTTGGCGAGATGCTGGGTTTTGGGAAAAGCTGTTGGAGCAGATGATTCAATGCCCCGACATGGAATGGCTCATGATTGATGCCAGCCATATCAAAGTTCACCCCCATGCAGCAGGAGCGAAAGGTGGGAATCAAGACATGGGGGTTACAAAAGGGGGCTCAATACAAAGATACATCTGGCCGTGGATGCGCATGGTA
>CALMCD010000299.1 GCA_937863075.1 uncultured Rhodoferax sp.
ATTACACGGTAGCGGCTGCGTCGGTGTAGTCGCTGATCTTGTCAAAGTTCAGGTATTGATAGACTTTTGCGCTCGCAGCAGTCAATACGCCCATGTCGGCGAGGTACTCTTCTTTCGTGGGGATACGTCCGATTTTGGAAGCAATCGCCGCGATTTCAGCAGAACCCAAGTACACAAACGTATCTTTACCCAAACGGTTGGGGAAGTTACGGGTGGATGTGGACAACACGGTTGCGCCAGCTTTTACCTGTGCTTGGTTGCCCATGCACAAGCTGCAACCGGGCATTTCCATACGCGCACCAGCACCGCCCAAGATACCGTAGTGACCTTCGTCGCTCAACTGTTTTGCGTCCATTTTGGTGGGAGGCGCAATCCACAATTTCACGGGAATATCGCGTTTGCCTTCCATCAATTTGGAAGCGGCGCGGAAGTGACCGATATTGGTCATGCAAGAACCGATAAACACTTCGTCGATCTTCGTGCCAGCGACTTCGGACAAGGTTTTCACATCATCGGGATCGTTGGGGCAAGCGAGGATAGGCTCGTGGATTTCAGCCAAGTCGATTTCGATAACGGCTGCATAGTCGGCATCGGCATCGCCTTTGAGCAATTCGGGGTTTTGCAACCATGCTTCTTGCGCGGCGATACGGCGTGCCAAAGTGCGGGCATCGGAATAACCGTTCGCAATCATCCACTTCATCATGGTGATGTTGCTTTGGATGTATTCGATGATCGGCTCTTTGTTCAAATGCACGGAACAACCGGCAGCAGAACGCTCGGCGGATGCGTCAGACAATTCAAATGCTTGTTCCACTTTCAGGTCGGGCAAGCCTTCGATTTCGAGAATGCGACCGGAGAAAATGTTTTTCTTGCCTTTTTTCTCAACGGTCAACAAACCGGACTTGATGGCGTACAAAGGAATAGCGTTCACCAAATCACGCAGGGTAATGCCGGGCTGCATTTCGCCTTTGAAGCGAACCAGAACGGATTCGGGCATATCCAAAGGCATCACGCCTGTGGCTGCCGCAAACGCGACCAAACCAGAACCAGCGGGGAAGCTGATACCGATAGGGAAACGGGTGTGGCTATCGCCGCCTGTACCGACGGTATCGGGCAACAGCAAACGGTTCAACCAGCTATGGATCACGCCGTCACCGGGACGCAGGGCAACGCCGCCGCGTGTGCTGATGAAATCGGGCAACTCGTGGTGCATTTTCACGTCCACGGGTTTGGGATACGCCGCCGTGTGGCAGAACGATTGCATGACCAAATCGGCGCTGAAACCCAAGCAAGCCAAATCTTTCAGCTCGTCGCGGGTCATGGGGCCGGTGGTGTCTTGCGAACCGACCGAAGTCATTTTGGGTTCGCAGTAGGTTCCGGGACGCACGCCTTGACCTTCGGGCAGACCGCAAGCGCGACCGACCATTTTTTGTGCCAAGCTGAAACCTTTGCCCGAATCAGCAGGGTTTTGCGGCAAGCGGAACAAGGTGGAAGGAGCCAAGCCCAGTGCTTCACGCGCTTTAGCAGTCAAACCACGACCGATGATGAGGGGAATACGACCACCCGCACGCACTTCGTCGAACAGCACTTCGCTCTTCACTTGGAAGCTAGCGATTTCTGCACCGTCTTTGAACGCTTTACCTTCGTAGGGACGGAGTTCCACCACATCGCCCATGTTCATTTGGCTTACGTCCAATTCGATTGGCAACGCGCCTGCATCTTCCATGGTGTTGTAGAAAATCGGAGCGATTTTCGTACCGAGGCACACGCCGCCAAAACGTTTGTTGGGAACGTAAGGAATGTCTTCACCGGTGAACCACAACACAGAATTGGTCGCGGATTTGCGGCTAGAACCGGTTCCAACCACGTCACCCACGTAGGCAACCAAGTTTCCGCGAGCGCGGAGGTCTTCGATGAATTTGACGGGGCCGCGTTTGCCATCTTCCTCGGGGGTGATGCCATCGCGTTGGTTTTTCAACATCGCCAATGCGTGCAATGGGATGTCAGGGCGGCTCCACGCATCGGGTGCGGGAGACAAGTCGTCGGTATTGGTTTCGCCTGTTACTTTGAGGATGGAAACGGTGATGCTAGCGGGAACTTCAGGGCGGCTCGTGAACCATTCCGCATCCGCCCAGCTTTGCAATACCGCTTTAGCGAAAGTGTTGCCTTTGTCGGCTTTTTCTTTCACGTCGTGGAACTGGTCAAACATCAACAAGGTGTTTTTCAATCCCGCAGCGGCTTCGGCGGCGACGGTAGCATCGTCCAACAAATCAACCAAGGGGCTGATGTTGTAACCACCCAGCATCGTACCGAGCAATTCGGTAGCGCGTGCGCGGGAGATCAACGAACATACTTCGGTTCCGTGTGCAACGGCAGCGAGGTAGGATGCTTTGACTTTGGCAGCATCATCCACACCAGCGGGAACGCGATGGGTGATGAGTTCGACCAAGAACGCTTCTTCACCAGCGGGAGGCGCTTTCAGCAGCTCAATCAACTCAGCAGTTTGTTTGGCAGACAGTGGCAGGGGGGGGATGCCCAATGCAGCACGCTCGGCTACATGGTCACGATAAGTTTTTAGCATGGCGCTTACTCCTTTTAAAACGGCTTACGATTTCGGTTTGTTGCTGGATTTACTGGTAGATTTGGGCGATTTACTGGCTTTATTCGTCTTACCAGAAGAAGCTGGTTTTGAACCAGCGGACGGGGTCATTTTTTTTTCCTGTGTCCCCGCGTAATTGATACATTCATCGGCAATACGACGACCCTCTTTTTGGCTCACCAGCATGGATTTAGAAGGCAGTTGCAGCCAGACGATGCCAGCACTGTTGTCTTCCAAACGCACGGCTCCATTGGTCGTAGGGGCGGGGTACAAGGTGTAACGTTTGTTACCACTACCTAACACGAAGCGACCCTTCATGCGGGAATCGGGAGCCAGTTTGACGGTGATACCAAATGCGCAACTGAACGAACCCGTTTGAACATCGCGTGCAATACTCATCTGGCGGCTAGAAAGCGCATGAGATGCACCGATAGCGGGTCTGCGTTTGATTGCCGCATTGGGTTTGGTGGATTTTTTGGCGTGACCGGTTGCGGGAGCAGCCTTGACGGTTTTATTTTTGGTATTTTTACCCTTGGCAGGCGGTGGGGGGAGACTCCGAACCGCCTTTTTACGCTGCTGAATTCCCACGTTTTCAATAGGCCCTTCTGCCGCAGGGCCAATCAACTCAGCCGCAGATAACTGACCCGACAGTACAAGCAAAACAACGGGTAAACAACGCTTGAGAGGCTTGAAAGAAATCATAGTGATCGGTGTTAAAAGTAGATTTGCACGGTATCAGGCAATGTACACCCTGTTTGGTGCGCACGCTCCAAAACTTGCCAGAAATAGCGGTAGCTCGCACGGTCATGCAGCTTACCATCAATGGCAATGGGGGCCCAATTTTCACTATGCGCTTTCTCTATGACACGTTGTGCCAATTCCAGCTCTTCGGTACTGGGGGCAAAGGCTCGCAGAATCGGGCGAATTTGCTGTGGATGAATACTCCACATACGGGTATAGCCCAAACTATTGGCGGCGGTTCGCGCGGCTTGTTCGATGATGGCCGTATCTTTTAATTCGGTCACCACGCAGTGGGAGGGTACTTTGCCATACGCATGGCAGGCACTGGCTATATCCAATTTGGCACGAACCACTAAAGGATGGTGAAATTGCTCCATTCCCATCGCAGTGTGGGGAATGGCTCCGGCATGGGCAGAAACAAAATCCATCAATCCAAAACTAATGGATTCCACGCGGGGATGTGCGGCAATATCAAACGCACGGTGAACGGCAGCAGGGGATTCAATCAAAACATGCAGTGGCAAACGCGGATCAATCGCGGCTGCGGCTATTTCTACATCGGCAACCGATTCCACCTTGGGAATCATGATGTAGGCCAGCGATTGGGCAGCACCACCAACTACGATTTCTACATCGGAAGCAAAAGCGGGGTGATCGACTGCGTGTAAACGCGCTCCGATACGGCGTTGAACCGAATTGGTAGCAGCATACGCATTGTTAGCAAGGGCTACAACGGTTTGCGCTTGTTCGATTTCGCCGCCAGCGGGCGCACCGTCTTCGCAATCGAGTGTCACATCCAGCACACAAACACCGAATTCTTCTATCAATTCGGCCTGAAGCTGGAGGCTTTTCTCCATACGAACGGGCACGCCGCTGTAGTGATCGCACACCGGTAACAACCCACGCACGGCCTGTGCGCCGAGCAACACATCGCGTGGGTGGGAGGATAAGGGAGTGGGATTCACCGATGACTACCTTATAAGAGGCTTTTGGCTTACAACAAGTGCGCTACGCCAGCTTGCTCGTCTTGCAGCTCTTTGAGTGTTTTGTTGATGCACTCTTGGCTGAATTCGTCAACAGGCAGACCTTCTACCAATTTGTATTCGCCGCCTTCGCAGGTTACGGCAAAGCCAAACACGGTGTCAGCGGGGATGCCGTATTGACCGTCAGAAGGAACACCCATAGTGACCCATTTACCGTTCGTGCCCAAAGCCCAATCGCGCATGTGGTCGATAGCAGCGTTCGCAGCAGAAGCAGCAGAAGACACACCACGCGCAGCAATAATCGCTGCACCACGCTTGCCAACGGTAGGCAAGAAGGTGTTTGCATTCCAGTCGTGATCGTTGATCATGTCTTTTACGCTTTCGCCGTTCACAGTAGCGAAACGGTAATCAGCGTACATAGTGGGAGAGTGATTACCCCAAACCACCATGTTTTCGATAGCAGCAACATCTTTACCAGTTTTAGCGGCCAATTGGCTCAAAGCACGGTTGTGATCCAAACGCAACATAGCGGTGAAGTTCTTGCGTGGCAGATCAGGAGCGCTCTTCATAGCGATGTACGCATTGGTGTTAGCGGGGTTGCCAACGACCAAAACTTTCACATCACGGCTTGCAACAGCGTTCAGGGCTTTACCTTGGGCGGTGAATACTTCGGCGTTGACAGCCAACAATTCAGCACGTTCCATGCCGGGGCCGCGTGGACGGGAACCGATCAACAAAGCGTAATCCACATCTTTGAATGCAGTCATGGGGTCGCTGTGTGCTTCCATGCCAGCCAACAAGGGGAATGCGCAATCTTCCAATTCCATCATCACGCCTTTGAGGGCTTGCTGGGCTTTTTCTACTGGGATTTCCAGCAGGCTCAACACGACGGGCTGATCCTTGCCCAACATCTCGCCCGAGGCGATACGGAACAGAATGGCATATCCAATTTGACCGGCTGCTCCGGTAACGGCAACGCGAACGGGCTTCTTGCTCATGTGATTACTCCTAGAAGGTAGGTGGTGGGTGGGTAAAAGTGTAAAAAAACGCGAGAAATGGTACTTAAAGTGCGGGGAGTTTACCGCTGAAATTGCTTCAAAATCAACTCGTCTTATGTCTTATATAAGATATGATTGTGAAAAATTCAACAACTGACACAACGCTGACTCTTTTGTCCATTATCCTCCATGTCTGCACTGCCGATTCCTGCCTTTAGCCCGCTCTACCAGCAAATAAAAATGCTGATGCTGCAAAGCCTGCAATCGGGTGAATGGAAGCCGAGTGCTGCTATTCCGAGCGAGATGGAATTAGCGGCGCGTTTCAAAGTCAGCCAAGGCACGGTGCGCAAAGCGATCGACGAATTGGCTGCTGAAAATCTGCTGGTGCGTCGCCAAGGGCGCGGAACCTTTGTGGCAACCCATGCCGAACGGCAGACCCAATACCGTTTTTTGAAACTCACGCCGGACGACAACCCACCCACGAACGAAGGTCCAGCCCAACGGCAGATCATCAACTGCAAACGCGCCCGTGCGTCGGCGGAAGTGGCGCGGGCGCTGGCGATTGGTGCGGGGGAGGCGGTGTTGCAGGTGCGCCGTGTCCTGTCGTTTGGTAACGAGCCAACGATTTTGGAGGATATTTGGCTGCCAGCCACCCCCTTCAAAGGATTAACGGCGGCGCATTTGCGCGACTACCGTGGCCCGATGTATGCCCTATTCGAGACCGAATTCGATGTGCGGATGGTGCGTGCCGATGAAAAAATTCGCGCCATACTACCCGATGTTGAGCAAAGTGCTTTGCTGCAAGTCAACCCCAACACGCCCTTATTGAGTGTAGAACGCATCGCTTACACCTACAACGACCTTCCCATGGAGCTGCGTCGTGGACTCTATCGCACCCATATGCACCATTATCACAACGTATTGAGCTAATATGAAAGTCCAGTGTCAGCATGTTACAGTGCAATAAGATTTTCACGGATCAACCGTTTTTAGCACGATGAACCGTTGGTTACATCCAGAAAGCAGAAAGCCTCTTCATGTCTGAAATCCAAAAAACTCACCGCCCCAAACGTCCCGAGTTTCGCAACATTAACGCCCTCAATGATTTACCGGGCTATCGTTTCCCCCTCGCTGCCATCGTGTCGGGTATGCACCGCGCCAGTGGTCTGATTTTGTTCCTCGCCATGCCCTTCATCATCTGGATGTTTGACACATCGGTTAGCTCGGAATTCTCATTCAGCCGTTTTGCTCTCGTGTTCCAACAAGGCGTAGGGCCTTTCCCCGGCATTTTGATGAAATTGGCCGCATTGGGTCTGATTTGGGCGTATCTGCACCACTTCTTTGCTGGTATTCGCCACATCCGCATGGACATCTCCCACAATGTATCGAAAGAATGCGGTCGCTCCACTGCGGTTACCACCTTGATTTTGAGCCTTGGTTTGACCGTGGTCTTGGGTGCTAAGCTATTTGGTGTGTATTAATCAGTTGTTACCGCATGGTACGACGCATCAAGTTTTAGAAAATTTAGAAGGAATATCTTATGTCGATTAACTACGGATCGAGGCGCTTGGTTGTGGGCGCACATTACGGTTTGCGCGACTGGCTGGCACAGCGTGTCACCGGTGTCATCATGGCATTGTTTACCGTTTTGGTGATGGCGCAAGTTCTGCTCACCAGCGGCCCCATTGGTTACGAACAATGGTCGGGAATTTTTGCATCGCAATGGATGAAAACGCTCACATTCGCCGTTATCGTCTCCATGCTCTACCACGCTTGGGTGGGAATGCGTGAAATTGCAATGGATTACATCCAACCCGTTTACACACGTCTTGCGTTTCAAGTATTTGCCATTGTCTGGCTCGTAGGCTGCGCGGGATGGGCAATTCAAGTTCTCTGGCGGCTGTAAAACTTTTACATCCGACAAATATACAAAATACCAATAGCAAGGCTTGATTTATGACCTTTTCTGCTTCTCAAATTACCACCCGAAAATTTGATGTTGTTATCGTTGGAGCGGGTGGCTCTGGAATGCGTGCCTCGTTACAACTTGCCCGTGCGGGCTTGAATGTGGCGGTTTTGAGTAAAGTGTTTCCCACACGTTCCCATACCGTTGCAGCGCAAGGCGGTATTGGCGCTTCGTTGGGCAATATGAATGATGACAACTGGCACTATCACTTTTACGACACCGTAAAAGGTTCTGACTGGTTAGGCGACCAAGATGCCATCGAATTCATGTGCCGTGAAGCACCCAAAGTGGTGTATGACTTGGAACACATGGGTATGCCATTTGACCGCAATGCGGATGGCACGATTTACCAGCGTCCCTTTGGTGGTCACACGGCCAATTACGGCGAAAAAGCCGTAGAACGCGCTTGTGCCGCAGCCGACCGTACTGGTCACGCCATGTTGCACACGCTCTACCAGAAAAACGTAGAAGCTAAAACCAGCTTCTTCGTGGAATGGATGGCGTTGGATCTGATTCGTGATGCCGAAGGTGATGTAGTGGGTGTAACCGCCCTCGAAATGGAAACGGGTGATGTGCATATCTTGCACGCCAAAACCGTTTTGTTGGCAACGGGTGGTGCGGGTCGTATTTTTGCGGCATCGACGAACGCCTTTATCAACACTGGCGACGGTTTGGGT
Source organism: uncultured Rhodoferax sp. (assembly GCA_937863075.1). GTDB lineage: Bacteria > Pseudomonadota > Gammaproteobacteria > Burkholderiales > Burkholderiaceae_C > Allorhodoferax. The sequence goes on from CALMCD010000299.1 coordinate 7,965, forward strand.
ATGGCAGCGCGTGCAGGCATTCCATTGCAAGATATGGAATTCTGGCAATTTCACCCCACAGGCGTGGCGGGTGCAGGCGTATTGCTGACTGAAGGCTGCCGTGGTGAAGGCGCGATTCTGTTGAATTGCAATGGTGAACGCTTCATGGAGCGTTACGCACCAACTCTGAAAGATTTGGCTCCCCGCGATTTCGTATCCCGTTCGATGGATCAAGAAATTAAAGAAGGCCGTGGTTGTGGCCCCAACAAAGACCATGTTTTGTTAAAACTGGATCACTTGGGTGCAGAAACTATCCACAAACGCCTGCCATCGGTGTACGAAATCGGCGTGAACTTCGCTAATGTGGACATCACGCGCGAGCCTATTCCTGTCGTTCCCACCATTCACTACCAAATGGGCGGTATTCCAACCAACGTCAACGGACAAGTGGTTGTACCCAATAGCACCGTTCACAACGCGGTGGTCAATGGTTTGTATGCCGTAGGCGAATGCTCTTGCGTCAGCGTTCACGGTGCAAACCGTTTGGGAACCAACTCCTTGTTGGATTTGCTGGTGTTTGGTCGTGCCGCAGGTAACCACATTGTGGAATTTGCGAGCAAAAACAAAGCCCACAAACCCCTGCCAGCCAATGCAGCCGATCGCACTTTAGAGCGTTTGAACCGTTTGGAAGGTTCCAACAGCGGTGAGTATGCACAAAAAGTAGCCGATGATTTGCGTGCTTCGATGCAGCAACATGCGGGCGTATTCCGCACCCAAGCGAGCATGGATCAAGGCGTGGTGAAGATTGCTGAACTGCGCAAACGTGTTCAAAACATTACCCTGAAGGACAAATCCAAAGTCTTCAATACCGCGCGTATTGAAGCCTTGGAAGTGGACAATCTGATTGAAGCAGCACAGGCTACGATTGTTTCTGCTGCGGCGCGACACGAAAGCCGTGGTGCGCACACCGTTGATGACTACAGCGATAGCGTTGAATACCCCAATGGTCGTAACGATGTCGAATGGCATAAACACACCCTGTGGCATAGCGCGACTAACTCCCTGAGCTACAAACCCGTACAAATGAAACCACTGACAGTTGATTCGGTACCGCTCAAAGTGAGGACTTTCTAAATCATGACCAAACGTACTTTTTCTATTTACCGCTACGACCCGGATAAAGATAGCAAGCCTTACATGCAGACTATCGAGGTAGAACTCGATGGCAATGAGCGTATGCTGTTGGATGCTTTGATGAAACTCAAGGCACTGGACCCCACCATCTCTTTCCGTCGCTCTTGCCGTGAAGGGGTTTGTGGTTCTGATGCCATGAACATCAATGGTAAAAACGGCTTGGCTTGCTTGACCAATATGCGTACCTTGACCGGAACCATTGTGTTGAAGCCACTGCCCGGACTGCCCGTCATCCGCGATTTGATCGTGGACATGACCCAGTTCTTCAAGCAATACAACTCCATCAAGCCCTATCTCATCAACGAGACGATTCCTCCTGAGAAAGAACGTCTGCAAAGCCCTGAAGAACGCGAAGTTCTGAATGGTTTGTATGAGTGTATTTTGTGCGCTAGCTGCTCCACCAGCTGCCCTAGCTTCTGGTGGAACCCTGACAAGTTCGTAGGCCCTGCTGGTTTGTTGCAGGCCTATCGTTTCTTGGCAGATAGCCGCGATCAGGCTACCGGTCAGCGTTTGGATAATCTGGAAGACCCCTATCGTTTGTTCCGTTGCCATACCATCATGAACTGTGTGGATGTATGTCCCAAGGGATTGAATCCGACCAAGGCAATCGGAAAAATCAAGGAAATGCTGCTGATTCGCACTATCTAATATGCACAATGCCAACCATCAATTGCTAGACGAGCGTGCCTTGAGTAAACTCAAATGGCGTTGCCGCCGTGGCTTGCTGGAAAACGATCTTTTTATTGATCGTTTTTTCAAAAATTTTGAGCAGACCCTGACGGTGGGACAGGCCGACGCGCTGGGGCAGTTGATGGATTTGAGCGACAACGATTTGTTGGACGTGTTATTGGAACGTAAACCACTGGATGCAGTGGTAACGGCTGATGTGCCATTGGCTTGCAAGGACATGCAAGAAGTTTTACGTATGTTGAAAACTAAACCATTAACCCATTGAAAGGTTCAAAGATGAAATTAGCGAACAATAAAGCCACGCTGTCCTTCAGCAACGGCAGCCCCAGTATCGATTTGCCCGTTTATCAAGGCAGCATCGGTCCTGATGTGATTGACATCCGTAAGCTGTATGGTCAAACTGGCATGTTCACCTATGACCCCGGTTTCCTTTCTACCGCTTCTTGCCAGTCTGCTATCACGTACATTGACGGCGATAAAGGCGAGTTGCTCTACCGTGGTTACCCCATTGAACAATTGGCAGTGAACTGCGATTACTTGGATACTTGCTACCTGCTGTTGAAGGGTGATTTGCCTGATGGCGATCAGCGTAAAGATTTCCACCGCCTGATCACCAACCACACCATGGTGAACGAGCAGATGCAATTCTTCCTGCGCGGTTTCCGTCGTGATGCCCATCCTATGGCCGTATTGACTGGCTTGGTGGGTGCATTGTCTGCTTTCTACCACGATAGCACCGACATCAACAACCCCGAACACCGTCAGATCGCTGCGATACGTTTGATTGCCAAGATGCCTACCTTGGTGGCAATGGCTTACAAATATGGCGCGGGTCAGCCTTTCATCTACCCACAAAACGATCTGAGCTATGCAGGTAACTTCCTGCGCATGATGTTTGCAACACCTTGCGCAGAATACAAAGTAAACCCTGTGATTGAACGTGCTTTGGATCGCATCTTCATTTTGCATGCTGACCACGAGCAAAATGCGTCCACTTCCACCGTGCGTCTGTGCGGTAGCTCTGGCACCAACCCCTTCGCGGCAATTGCTGCGGGTGTGGCATGTCTGTGGGGTCCTGCTCACGGTGGTGCAAACGAAGCGTGCTTGAACATGTTGGAAGACATCCAACGCAATGGCGGTCTCGCCAAAGTGGGCCACTTCATGGAGCAAGTCAAAGACAAGAATTCCGGCGTGAAGCTCATGGGATTCGGTCACCGTGTGTACAAAAACTACGACCCACGCGCCAAACTCATGCAAGAAACTTGCAACGAAGTATTGGCCGAACTGGGCTTGGAAAATGACCCGATGTTCAAACTCGCCAAAGAGTTGGAAAAAATTGCGTTGGAAGACGATTACTTCGTCAGCCGCAAGCTGTACCCCAATGTCGACTTCTACTCCGGCATCGTACAACGTGCTATCGGTATCCCTGTCAATTTGTTCACCGGCATCTTCGCTTTGGCACGTACCGTCGGCTGGATTGCCCAGTTGAACGAAATGATTGGCGACCCCGAATACAAGATCGGTCGCCCACGTCAGTTGTTCACCGGTGCAGAACGCCGTGATGTTGCGCCAATTTCTCAAGGTTAAACCCGATTTTTTGATTTTCTAACCATCGGATTGCCTTAATTGGCCCGTGCTTGAATTTATGATTCAGGCACGGGCTTTTTTGTTTACGCTACTATTTCTACCTTGGCATCTTAAAAAAGAATTCTGTTAGAACCCCCTATGGCTACTGTTGACTCTATTCCACCTGAAATTCAGACCATTGCACTCCCCGGGCTGGCGCGTGCCTTGATCCTTGCCAAAAAGCTAGAACAAAAGGCGGCGGAAGACATTTATCGCAAAGCCTTAACCAGTAAAAATAGTTTCATTGCCGAACTAATCGGTTCCGGTGCGGTATCCGCCATTGATTTGGCGCACACTTTGTCCTCAACCTTTTCCGCTCCCTTATTGGATTTGAATGCGGTTGATCCGGCAAGATTGCCCAAGGGGTTGTTGGATAACAAAATTTGCGCCGATTATCGGGTCTTGGTTCTGAGTAAACGTGGCAATAAATTGATTGTGGCAACTGCCGACCCCTCGGATCAGGCAGCCGCAGAAAAAATCAAGTTCTCCACCCAGTTGGGTGTGGATTGGGTCATCGCGGAATACGATAAGCTCTCTAAACTGGTCGAAGCCAGCACCGTGACGGTAACCGAGGCGATGGAGCATATCGTTGGCGGTGATTTTGAATTTGAAGATATTCCTGCTGAAGCCGTCAACGAAGAAGAAGAGAAGGCTGCATCGGATGTCGAAGATGCGCCTATCGTGAAGTTCTTGCACAAAATGTTGATGGACGCATTCACCATGCGTGCATCCGATTTGCATTTTGAACCGTATGAGCATACCTACCGTGTGCGTTTTCGGATTGATGGTGAATTGCGTGAGATTACCTCCCCCCCTACTGCCATTAAAGATAAACTGGCCTCACGCATCAAAGTGATTTCGCGGATGGACATATCGGAGAAGCGTATCCCCCAAGATGGACGGATGAAGCTGAAAATGGGGCCGGATCGGGTAATTGACTTTCGTGTCAGCACGCTGCCGACCTTATTCGGCGAGAAAATCGTAATCCGTATTTTGGATCCCAGTAGTGCCAAGCTGGGTATTGACGCACTGGGATACGATAAGGAAGAGAAAGATCGCCTCCTGAAGGCCATTGAACGCCCCTACGGGATGATTTTGGTGACAGGCCCTACTGGTTCGGGTAAGACGGTTTCGCTCTATACCTGCTTGAATCTGCTGAACAAACCCGGGGTAAACATTGCTACGGCGGAAGACCCCTCCGAGATTAACTTACCCGGTGTCAATCAGGTGAATGTGAATGATAAGGCGGGGCTTACCTTTGCTGCCGCGCTGAAATCTTTTCTTCGCCAAGACCCCGACATTATTATGGTGGGGGAGATTCGTGACTTAGAAACGGCGGATATTTCCATTAAAGCCGCGCAAACGGGTCACATGGTTTTATCCACTTTGCATACCAACGATGCACCGGGTACTTTGACGCGGATGCGCAATATGGGGATTGCGGCGTTTAATATCGCCTCCAGCGTCATTTTAATTACGGCACAGCGTTTGGCTCGCCGCCTTTGTTTGACTTGCAAAGAACCGATTGATTTACCCAATTCGGTATTATTAGAGGCGGGTTTCAAATCCTCTGACTTAGATGGAACTTGGAAACCTTACCGTCCCGTCGGTTGTTCGGCGTGCAATAACGGATACAAAGGGCGTGTAGGCATCTATCAGGTGATGCCGATCAGCGAAGAGATTCAGCGGCTTATTTTGAAAGATGCCAGTGCGATGGATATTGCCAAACAAGCTGAATTGGATGGTGTCCGCTCTCTACGGCAATCGGGTTTACTGAAAGTAAAACAAGGGCTGACTTCCTTAGAAGAAGTCTTATCTTGCACCAACGAATAATAAAAATTAAAGGATTATTCACATGGCAACCACTAAATCCAGCAAAAGTAGTAAAAGCAGTAAAGATACCAATAAAGAAGTGGTATTTGAATGGGAAGGCAAAGATCGCAACGGAAAACAGGTTCGCGGAGAAGTGCGTGCCACAGGTGAAAATCAGGTTAAAGCCTCGTTGCGGCGGCAAGGGATTATCCCCACTACCATCCGCAAACGAAAAATGCGTTCTGGTAGCTCTATCAAACCCAAAGATTTAGCTATTTTTACCCGCCAGTTATCCACCATGATGAAAGCGGGTGTTCCCTTATTACAAGCCTTTGATATTGTGGGGCGTGGTAATCCCAACCCCAGCGTCACAAAACTCTTGAACGATATTCGCACCGATGTGGAAACAGGAACTTCCTTGAGTTCGGCCTTTAGAAAATATCCTTTATATTTCAATACACTTTATTGTAATTTGGTTGAAGCAGGCGAATCTGCGGGTATTTTGGATCAGTTATTGGATCGACTCGCAGTGTATATGGAGAAAACCGAGGCCATTAAATCTAAAATTAAATCAGCATTGATGTATCCTATTTCCGTGCTGATTGTGGCGTTTGTGGTGGTGGCGGTTATCATGATTTTCGTGATTCCATCCTTCAAGAAAGTATTTGAATCGTTCGGTGGTGACTTACCGGGCCCAACCCTAGCCGTTATTGCATTGAGTGAAATTTTTACCGCCTATTGGTATTTGATTTTTGGCGGCATTGGTGGTGGGGTTTATTTCTTTTTAGAATCATGGAAACGCAGCAGAAAAATGCAAATGTTTATGGATCGGGTGATGCTCAAAATGCCAATTTTTGGTGTATTGGTAGAAAAATCAACCATCGCCCGTTGGACGCGTACTTTGTCCACCATGTTTGCCGCTGGTGTTCCGTTGGTGGAGGCATTGGATTCCGTAGGGGGCGCATCGGGTAATTATGTATATACGGTTGCCACCACCAAAATACAGCAAGAAGTCTCGATGGGAACATCGCTGACTACCGCGATGGCAGCCGCCAATTTATTCCCGCCTATGGTTTTGCAAATGTGTGCGATTGGGGAAGAATCGGGTGCTATTGACCATATGTTGGGCAAAGCCGCTGACTTTTATGAAGCCGAGGTGGATGATATGGTGGCCGGTATTTCAAGTTTGATGGAACCTATTATTATTGTGGTATTGGGTGGCTTGATTGGTGGCATTGTGGTTGCCATGTATCTTCCTATTTTCAAAATTGGTCAAGTGGTTTAAGGATCATCAATATGCCAGAAATGCAATGGATTAACGCGATTATTTTTGCCGTTTTTGGCTTAACTATCGGTAGTTTTTTGAATGTCGTGATTCATCGCCTGCCCAAAATGATGAAGCGGCAATGGTCGGCAGAATGTGCTGAGTTCTCCGGTAAACCACTGAAAGAGAGTGCGCCGTTTAATTTAATGGTTCCCCGCTCCCGCTGCCCGCATTGTGGGCACCAAATACGCTGGTATGAAAATATACCGGTATTGAGCTATGTATTCTTGCTACGCGGACGCTGCTCCAGTTGCAAAGAACCTATTAGTTTCCGTTACCCTGCGATTGAAATCATTTGCTCGGCATTATTCTTTGGCTGTGCATGGCGCTGGGGTTATTCGATACAAACACTGGTTTGGTGTATTTTCTGCGCCACGCTGCTGACATTGACGATGATTGATTGGGATGAAACCCTATTACCCGATGATTTAACCTTGCCTTTATTATGGTTGGGTTTGGTTGCAGCGGCACTGGAATGGATTCCGGTTGGTTTGAAAAATGCCTTTTGGGGTGTGGTTGCGGGATATATGTCGCT
>CALMCD010000300.1 GCA_937863075.1 uncultured Rhodoferax sp.
CGAAGCATACGGATAAAACGCACGAATAGCCTCTAACGCCGCCGCTGGAAGGGGTGGCGGTGGGGGGATGTCATCGGCTAAATCTTCGGGGTTGGCATCGGGTGCAGGTAAGCTCACGCTACCCGTTTCCACAAAAGTACGAATAACGGGGTTATTGGACTCCGCAAAAAACGATTGCACCGGCAAATGCCCTTGAATCCGTCCCCCAGCCAACAAAATGACATCCGAGGCCACGGATCGAACGCAGGTTTGGTTGTGCGCTACGACCAGCAATTTTTGACGCTGTCCCATATTGTGAACAAAATCCAGCAGCAAACGGCTATCGGCATCCGATAAGCCCGTAGCGGGTTCATCCACCAGCAACAAGGGGGCGGGTGCTTGTGCCGCCAGCACCATCAGGGCGATGCGTTGCCAGACTGGTTCTACATCCACCAGCCGACGATTGACTTTGTCCAATAACGCAGGCATTTCAAAATTGGATAGCCAATTTTCAATGCGGTCACGCCGCTCCGCTTTCGCCAGAGTGCTGAATTCGGACGACTTCATCAAATGGTTCATCAACGTATCTGCCAGCAAACGGGCGTGTTGACGAACCAGAAACGGACGGTTGTTCTCCGTCAGAGGCTTGCCGCAAAAGTAGGCTTTCCCCCATTGGCGAAAACGTGGGCTACCATCATTAAAGCCCGCCAGACTGAAGAGCAAAGAGGACTTCCCCGTCCCCACCGGCCCCATCAAAAAAGAAATTCCGTGCGGTGCTAAATCAAAACTTGCCTCAGCCACGATAACCCGACTACCGAAGCTGAAACCGTAGCCTTGTAATTCAAGGACTGGTGCAACAGGGGATAACATTGTTCTCAAGTGAGTGACTAATTCTTAATTATCAACACAATTACAACCTACTATCTCAGCATACCGTCAAATCCGATATTTATTCTGGCTATTTTGAGAATATAGCGCAGGAATGCGACATTATCGTTAGAATACGCGCCCTTTTTTAGGCATAAAAAAGCCCGCTTAAGCGGGCAAGAAAGTGGAGGAAGCTAAAAAACCAACGGGTTATTTATTTTGATTACCCGAATCACTGGGTGGATCCATTTTGTTCAGGAACAAGCGCAGAAAGAAAACCCCCATACCCAGCATAAAAACAATACTGGCAAGACTCAACAAACCGTAATCGGTAGAAAACAAATCGACCAACGCTTTCATGGTAGTAACTCCTTCAGAAACTTTTTGGTAACTATGTGATAGGTAGGCACTATCCGCTGGAATGGACACCACCACATTGACTTAGGTCAAATAGGGGTCGGCGTTTGCATATTTCTTGCGTTACATCATGTTTTTCGGCCTGATAATGCCCTACGTCCGCCCAAATGCGAACATATTGGGGACGGCAATGCCTTCCACCCGCTCCACCAGCCGCAGCAGGGGCTTCAATTCCATGTAACGGGAACAAGTGCTGCGGATGTAGTCAATAAAGCGTGGAATGTCCTCCGCATAACGCGATTTGCCGTCGCGCAGGCTCAAACGGGCGAAAGTGCCGACGATGCGCAGGTGGCGTTGCAAACTCATCCATTCCACCGCCTGATAAAACGCACCAAAATCGTCCCCCACGGGCAAGCCCGCTTTACGCGCTTTCGACCAATAGCGAATGGTGACATCCAACACTTCTTCCTCCTCACAACTCCAAAAGGCATCGCGCATCAAGCTGGCAATATCGTAGGTGATGGGGCCATAAACGGCATCTTGGAAGTCTAAAACCCCCATTTTTTCCGATGACACCATCAGGTTGCGCGGCATAAAGTCGCTGTGAACGTAGACATTCGGCCATTGTTGGTTGTGGGCGATGAGTTTCTCGAAGGTATCGGTCAGAATTTTTTCATCCGCCTCCGTGAGCGCATACGGGGTTTCGGGCGCTTTACCGAGTTGGGCGCGGTTGTTCACGTACCAATCGCGGTACAACGCCATTTCCTGCCGCTGGCGGTCGGCATCGAACACTGGTAACACATCGGGGCGCGAGGCGAGTTGCCATTGCACCAGCAGATCGGTCGCTTGCAAAAATAACGGCAACGCGGGCGCACCGGATTCGATGGCTTGCATCATGGTTTGTTCGCCCAAATCGGTCAGCAGCAAAAAGCCATTGACCTGATCCCACGCCAATACCTGCGGCGCGGCGACTCCGGCATCGTGCATCAATTGCGCAATGTGTACGAAGGGTTGGCTGTTTTCCTGCTCCGGCGGCGCATCCATGATGATGAAGGTTTTTTGGATCATCGGGCTGGAGTGCTTATCTGTTGTGCAGAGTGTGCTATCAATTCGGAAGTATCGGCGGAAACTGGCATCCTCGGAGGCGGGGCGCAGCGTTGCGATTTGCAGTGCATATGTTGCTTGAATGCTTTGCAGCCACGTATCGAACAATGCGGTACGGATAGGGGAGGTATGGGAGGTGTGTGAGGTGTGCATAGATAATCGGATTATTGCCGTCATTTTGATATTTTCCGATTTTCCATGCAGCCCCTATTTCCACGTAAATTGTCGTTCTTGCTGGCGCTAGCCGCTTGCGCCACTGGCTCGGCGGTGGGGGCGCAAACGCTCAAACCCAGCCCGTCCTTGCAAGAAACCATTTTGCCCGATGCCGAATTGCGCCAATTACCGATTTTTTGGAGCGGTGAACGCATGGCAGGCCAGCCCGATAAGGATATGGTGATCGAGGGCAATGCCACGCTACGCCGGATGGGAACGGTGATTCGCGCCGACCGCATCACCTATTCCGAACCCACCGACCGCGCCACCGCCCAAGGGAATGTGCGCATCAACCGCAAGGGCGATATATTTGAAGGCGATTATTTGGAATTAAAAATCGGTGCGTTTGAAGGATTTTTCACCGCACCGCGTTTTGAGCTGCTGAAAAACCAAGGCTACGGGCAAGCGGACAAAATCGAATTTCACGATGATGCGCATTTCACCGTTCACAACGCCACCTACAGCACCTGCAAGCCCAATGGCGGATTGGATTGGATTCCCGATTGGGTCTTTCGCGCCAACCGCATGACGCTGGATACCGAAGCCGATTCCGGTGTCGCCGAAGGCGCGGTGTTGGAATTTCAAGGGGTTTCGCTGTTGCCGCTGCCTGCCATCAGCTTTCCGCTCTCGGAACGGCGCAAATCGGGCTTTTTGCCGCCCACGTTCGGGCTGGGCAGCGATGGCGGGTTTGAATTGTTGCAACCGTATTATTGGAACATCGCCCCCAACCGCGATGCCACGTTTTACCCCAAGTTAATGACGCTGCGCGGAGTCGATTTGGGGATGCAATACCGTTATTTAGAACCGGATTATTTCGGCGATATTCGCGCCAGCATTTTGCCCCAAGATCGGCTCACGGCGACGAACCGCTGGAGTTTGGGGACATCGCACCAAGGCCGTATCAACACGCCGTTGGGAGTGGTGGGGGTTGGCATGAATATCAACCGCGTCAGCGACGATAACTACTGGCGCGATTTCACCAGCAGCGTGAACGGAACCAGCAACGCCATCAACTCCACCACCAGCGGCGGCGCAGCGATTACCCAGCGTCTTTTACCCACCGATCTCATCGCTACATGGAGCCAAGGGTATGGCGGTGGCGTACTGACCAGCACGGCACGGGTGTTGAAATGGCAGACGTTGCAGGATGTGAACGCGCCTATTGTTCCGCCGTTCGACCGCGCTCCACAGATCACCGCCCGTTATGGCGTGGACAATGCCGGCGGCTGGGATTGGTCGGTCGATACCGACTTCACCCAATTCGAGGCCGACCGCACGCGCACCCTGCAACCCAATGCCCAGCGCGGCATGGCACAGTTGCAGGTTAGCCACCCGTGGCTGTTACCCGGCGGCTTCATCACGCCCAAGTTCCAAGTTCATGCGACCAGCTACCAGTTTGATGCCGCGTTAGACAACGGTTCACGCACCGGCTCAGCGATCGTCCCTACCTTTAGCTTGGATGCGGGCATGGTATTGGAGCGGGAAACCCAGCTTTTTGGCCGCAACTTGGTGCAAACGCTAGAGCCGCGTGCGTTCTACGTGTACACCCCGTGGCGCGATCAAAGCCTGTTGCCCAATTACGATACCGCAGCAAACGATTTCAACTTTGCCACCATCTACACCGAAAACGCCTTTGTCGGCCACGACAAAATCGCCGATAACAACCTGCTAACACTGGGGGTCACCACCCGCTTTTTGGATGCCGGAAGCGGCGCACAGTTGGCGCGTTTTGGCGTGGCACAGCGCCTGCGGTTTGACGAGCAAAAAGTCACCCTCAATTCCAGCACCGCACCCGCGCAAGCGGGTTTGAGCGATATTTTGCTGGGCGCATCCATCAATGCCGATCCGCAATGGGCGTTAGATTCGACGGTGCAGTACAACCCACGAACCGAAAAGTCCATCCGTTCCACCATCGGCGCACGTTACAACCCGGGCAATTACCGCGTATTGAATGCCGCCTACAGCTACCAGCGCGAGCAAAGCGAACAGTTGGCGGTCAGTTGGCAGTGGCCGATTAACAACCTGTGGGGCGATACAGGGCAAGAACTGGGAGCCGGACGCGGGCAAGGCGCGGGGCGTTATTACAGCGTGGGGCGCTTGAATTACAGCCTGTTTGATGGGCGCATGGTGGATACCTTGCTCGGCGTGGAATACGATGCTGGCTGCTGGTTGGCGCGGATGGTGCTGCAACGCACGCAAACCAGTATCACCACATCGACCAGTAGTTTGATGTTCCAAATCGAATTCGTCGGCTTTACCCGCCTTGGTCTCGGTGGCAACCCCGTTCAAACTTTGCCGCTGAGTGTGTCGCGCTACCAAAACCTCCGCGATACCCATATCGCCCCTCCCAGCCGATTTACGAATTACGATTGAAATATCGTATCGCTCTTGAAAACACCCGCATGGCAACCCTTATCCCCGCATCCCCCTCGTTTGATACCCGTGGCGAAGAACGTCTGGCGCAACGGTTCAAAGAAAAACTCGATTCCGAGTGCTGGCTTTGGTACAACATTCCGGTGGGACGTAAGCAACTGCATCCCGATTTTGTGATTTTGCACCCCAGTCGCGGAATGGTGGTGCTGGAGGTGAAGGATTGGAATCCCGAAACCATCCTCCAAGCCGACAAAATGCAATGCACGATTGCGCTCGAAAACGGTACTTATAAAGTCGAGACCAATCCACTGGAAAAAGCCCGTAAAAATGCCTTGGAGGTGGTGGATGAACTCAAGCAAGATGCCACGCTGGTGCAAAAAGAAGGAAACTACCGAGGCAACCTGATTTTTCCGTGGACTTATGCGGCCGTACTCACCCACATCACCCGCAAACAGTTTGAATCTATGGGCTTGCAACAGGCGATGGAACCGCACCATGTTATCTGCAAAGATGAGATGGAGCCATTGGTGGCAGCAGACGCATTCGGCAATCGGTTCTGGGACTTGTTTCCCTACACACTGCAACAAGCCATTTCCCGCGAACAGCGCGATAGGGTGCGCTGGGTGCTATTCCCCGATGTGCGTACCATGCCACAAAGCATTCCCAAAAACCGCCCCACGCTAGGTAGCGGCAAACTGGGTGGCAAAGCACTCGAAAGCATCAACGCCTTTGCGGTGATGAATGTCCAGCAAGAACAGCTTGCCCGCAGTTTGGGCGATGGGCATCGCGTGATTCACGGCGTGGCGGGGTCGGGCAAAACGCTGATTCTGTGCAGCCGCGCCCAGCATCTGGCACGCTTGGGTGGCGACAATAGCAAACCGATTTTGATTTTGTGCTTCAACCGCCCGCTGGCTTCCCGATTGGATGCCTTGATGCAGGAACGCGAAGTCGGCAAAAAAGTGGTCGTGCGCAATTTTCACAAATGGTGCCGCGATCAGTTGCAAGAGTTTCATTTGGATTTACCCAAAGGAACTGATCTGCAAAACTCCCACTACGCTGAAGACTTGGTACAACTGGTGATAGAGGGTGTAGCCAACGGAAAAATCCCCACCGGACGCTACCAAGCCGTTCTCATCGACGAAGGCCACGACTTTGAAGAAGACTGGCTGCGGCTGGCGGTGCAAATGGTCGATCCGGCAACCCATAATTTCCTGCTGGTCTACGACGGATCGCAGTCCGTTTTCAAGCAAAAGCGCAGCAACTTCACTTTCAAAAGCGTGGGTATTCAGGCGCAGGGTCGCAGCCGACCCGTACTCAAAATCAATTACCGCAATCCCCACCCCGTGTTGCAGGTGGCGAGCCTGATTGCAGGCGATTATTGGTTAGCCGCCGAGGATAAAGACGAAGACGGCATCCCCACCACGCAGCCGATGGGTTTTCGCAGCAACGAGACGGAAGACCCGCCCATTCTGATTCAAAAACCGAGCTTAGAAAAAGAAATCCATGCCATTGCCGATGAACTCGCCAAAGCGAACCGCAAGGGCTGTGCGTGGCGCGATATGGCCGTGTTGTACGCCCGTTGGGATTGCAAAGAGGCGGCGATTCACGTTCTCACGCAGCGGCAAATTCCGTTCCAAATTTACAAAACCGGCGCACCCTACCGTCCCAGCGTGGATGCCATCAGCATCATGGGCATGAAGGTGAGCAAGGGGCTGGAATTTGCCGTGGTCGCACTACCGGGTATCGGACACATGCCCGCTCAGGGCGAAGATGAAAAAGAAGCCGCCCAAACTTTCTACGTCGCCGCCACCCGTGCCACCAAGCAGTTGATTGTGGGCATAGATGGTGGTGGAAAAGGCGGTTTTGGGGAGCGGCTCAGCAAATAAATCGGGTTGTTGCCAGATATAACGAATACAACGAATACAACGAATACACATTCGAGCCTACTGGAAAGAGAGGACAATGTCGCCCACTTTCCAACAGGAGTCCACTATGTTCAGTCACGTCATGCTGGGTGCGAATAACCTAGAAAATTCCAAAAAATTTTACGATGCCGTCCTCGGTGCTTTGGGGATGGGCGAAGGGGTAGCAAATAAACAGCGTTACTTCTACCGCAGCCCTACCGGTACGTTCGCCATCACCACCCCGATCGACGGTGCGCCCGCTACGCATGGCAATGGCAGTACGATTGGGTTTACGGTTCAATCTCCCGAACAGGCCGATGCCTTTTATGCCGCAGGTCTGGCCAATGGCGGTGCGGCGTGTGAGAATCCTCCGGGGTGGCGTGAGATGTCGTCTGGACGTTTGTATCTCGCCTATTTGCGTGACCCAGACGGCCATAAAATTTGCGCGTTATATCGCCCCTAAAAATGGAGGTTATGTGAGTTTCCTGAATCAGCTCAAGTTCCAAGCCAGTGTTGCACAACAAGAAAGCAGTACCAATCTGGCCGAACTGCAAGCCAATATCCGTGTAACCGAATCTGCCGCGCGTGTGGTGTGGTCTTATATTTCTGAGCTTTCCAAGCAGCTCGCCATTATTTCCCCTACCGGCCCTGCGTTGGCGATTGATACCAAAAAACCGTGGCCTGCGATGAAACTGGTTGATTTTCGGTACGACGCACGCAAAAAGAAAATCCAAGAACCCGGACTGAGCCAAGAGGTGTATGACTATGTGGCAATGGGTTGGCGCAGCGTCCCGCGCGAGGGGTCTCCGCTGTCCGAAAGCGTGAACGTGAACTTTCCACCAGAATTGGAGCGCGTGCAAAACCGCCTCACCGCAGGCAATGTCAAATACGAACGGCTGGAAGTACGTCACCCTGAAAAAGGAACCCTGCAAGCGTACCGCTTCCAATACACCACCGAAGCACGCAGCAGCATCACCATCACCATGCACCACGCCAAAGCAGAATTGGTCTTTCGTTTGGTGGGCTTACAGGGTTTTGGTGTGCAGACGGTCACCTACCCCGCCCATCAAGTTAGTAACGATTTGATGGATGAATTAGCAAAATTGATTGTCGGGCAAGCAAGCCGATTTGGTTAATCGGGTTAGTATCGCGCTATGGAAATTTTCCAACTACTTATGCCCATTTTTACCGAATACGGGTACATCGCCGTGTTCGTCATGCTTTTAGTCTGCGGGTTTGGTGTACCCGTTCCGGAGGATGTAACACTGGTAACAGGTGGTGTGATTGCAGGATTGGGTTATGCCAATCCGCATACGATGTTTGCGGTGGGAATGGCAGGCGTTTTGGTGGGCGATGGCCTTATCTTTCTGCTGGGGCGGTTTTACGGTGAACGGATTGCGCGTCTGCCTTGGTTCTCACGCATTCTCACCGAAGAACGCTTTGCCAAAGCCCAAAATGCCTTTCAGCGTTATGGGCGTTGGGTGATGTTTGTATCGCGCTTTCTTCCGGGTTTGCGCACGCCCATGTTTTTTTCGGCAGGTATGAGCCAGCGCGTGAGTGTGGCGACATGGTTTGTGATGGATGGTTTTGCCGCCCTCATCAGCGTTCCTATTTGGGTGTATCTGGGTTACTTTGGTGCGCAAAATTGGGAATGGATGTTTGGCATTTTGCGCCAATTCCAGCACGGAATTTTTGTCTTGTTGGCACTGGGTGGGCTGTATCTGCTTTGGCGTTGGTGGAAAAGTAAAAAAGTTTAATCATGCCCCGTCCGATTCTTGCCACGATTCACCCTGAAGCACTGCGCCACAATTTAGAACAACTGCGCCGTGCCGCAGGCGATTCTCGCGTATGGGCGGTGGTCAAAGCCAATGCCTACGGGCATGGTATTGAACGCACCCTTGAAGGGCTGCGTGCCGCCGATGGTTTCGCCCTGCTGGATTTAGACGAAGCCCAGCGCGTGCGTGATTGGGGTTGGCGCGGCCCGATTTTGCTGTTGGAAGGCGTTTTCGAGCAGCGTGATTTAGAAATCTGTTCCCGCCTCGGCTTATGGCATGTGGTGCATTGTGAAGCGCAAATCGACATGCTGGCCGCCCATAAGACCAATGTGCCGCAGCGTGTTTTCCTGAAAATGAATTCGGGCATGAATCGGCTGGGCTTCAAACCCGAGCATTACCGTTCGGCATGGTCGCGCTTGAATGCCCTGCCGCAGGTGGATGAAATCTCGCTGATAACCCATTTCAGCGATGCCGATACGCCCAAAGGCATTGCCTCCGCCATCGAACATTTTGCCAAAGCCACGCGCGACCTCCCCGGAGAACGCAGCCTGAACAACAGTGCCGCGATTTTGCGCCACATGGGGGAGGCAGGGTTGGCTCTGGATTCTGACTGGGTGCGGGCTGGGATCGCCCTGTATGGCAGTGCGCCGGATTTTCCTGAGCATGGCATCACCCACTGGAATCTGCAACCCACCATAACGTTGGCTTCCAAAATCATAGCGACCCAATCATTGGGGGAAGGTGATAGCGTAGGATACGGCTCCCACTTTGTGGCGGCGGGTTCCATGCGGATTGGTGTGGTAGCGTGTGGTTATGCCGATGGCTATCCGCGCATCTGCCCCACCGGAACCCCCGTGTTGGTGAACGGCATTCGCACCCGTACCGTCGGGCGTGTGAGCATGGATATGTTGACGGTCGATTTAACCCCCATCCCCGATGCGGCTCTTGGCAGCGAGGTGGTTTTGTGGGGGCGTGCATCGAATGGCGCGGTGCTGGGGATTGACGAAGTTGCCGCCAGCGCCCAAACCATTGGCTACGAGCTGATGTGTGCATTGGCCCCACGCGTTCCGGTCGCGGTGGATAGTGCGGGATAAAAAGGGACAGATGGGCTGACTTCCACACGGTTACGCCCCTTGTTTTTGGCTTGGTAGAGCGCCAAGTCAGCACGGTGAATGGTTTCTTCGCCGGAATCGTCTTCCATTCCCAGTTGCGCGATGCCGATGCTGACTTTGACGTACTGGCGATCCATCCCGCCCACGATCTGGGTGGCGATCATTTCCCGAATACCTTCGCACAAAAAATGGGCATCTGCGAGGAGGGTATTGGGCAGCACCAGCATAAATTCCTCACCACCGTAGCGAAAGGCGGTATCGGATTTGCGAATACGCCCTTGAATCAATTTTCCGATGGCCGCTAACACCGCATCGCCCCGTGCGTGACCATACACATCGTTGATTTTTTTGAAGTGGTCAATATCGAGCATGGCCAGCGACAGCGGTTGCTTCTCACGCTGCGCACGGGCGATTTCTTTGCCCAATAAAGAAACCAGATAGTGGCGGTTATACAGCCCCGTTAAACCATCGTGAATCGACAATTCGCGGAAATTGTCGGCCATTTTTTTATAGCGTTGGCTTAATTCTTGAAGCGCATGGGTTCGGCGCACCAAGCGGGCGTGAATCGAGACCCGCGCCCGTGCCACGCTGGGGTTAATGGGCTTGGGAATGAAATCCACCGCTCCGGCTTCTAATGCCGTGGTTTCGGCTTCGTTTCCTTGATGGGCGGTGACAAAAATCACGGGAATATCGCAGGTTGTGGGATTTTGTTGCAATGCTTTTAATACCGCAAAACCGTCCATATCCGGCATCATGACATCCAGCAATATCAAATCAGGAACGTTTTTGCACACCATATCCAATGCTTGCGGGCCATTGGTTGCAAAACTGATTTCATAACCCGCACCCAATATGCCCGCTAATACTTGGATATTGTCGGGAATGTCGTCCACAATCAGGATACGAAAGCGGTCGAATTTTTCATCTGCCCCGTGGTTTATCCTGTACACAATTTTTCCTTGAACATTTCGATTTCTGCGCGTGCTTTATCGTATTGCAGCATTGCAACACATTGGGCTACCGTTTGGTAGAAGGCGGCTTCGGGAGTTCCCCGCAGCGCGGTTCCAATTTCGTACGATAACGAAAGGGCATCGATTCGATTCTCTACCAGCATATTTTCCAATGCAGCAACCAGCGATCGTATTTTTGCTAAATCGTCGCCTTGTAATGTGGTTTCTTGTAACGGCATGGAAACAGTCAACGTAGTGGGATTAGTGAAAGCGATAGATGGTACAGATGTTACCGCCGTAATGGATGGTAGCGACACCGTTTTTATCGCAGCCGTAACCGACGGTATTTGAAACACTATTTCAAACCAGAATGTACTACCTTGCCCTAAAACGCTCTCAATCCCCGCCGCACCGCCCATCAATTCTGCCAACTGCCGCACAATAGAAAGCCCTAAACCCGTTCCACCGTATTGGCGGGTTGTGGATACATCGGCTTGCGAAAAGGGCTTGAACAACCGTTCTTGCTGTTGGGGCGTGATGCCGATCCCCGTATCGTTGATTTCAAAGCGCAGTTTTTCAGGAGTGTCCGCCAATCGAATACGGAGTTGAATGGTTCCTTGTTTGGTGAATTTAACGGCATTTCCCAACAAATTGGTCAGCATTTGTTTGAGGCGAACCGGATCGCCCAAAATCACCGACGGTATGCACGCATCCAAGGGCTGGATGTGAAAGATGAGTCCTTTATTTTGTGCAGCCGTGGCGAATAGCAAGCGCATTTCATCGCACACATCGAAAAGGGAAACGGGGATCGATTCCAACACGGTAGCACCTGCTTCGATTTTGGAGACATCCAACACGTTATTCACCAGTTCCAGCAGATTATTGCCCGCCACCTGAATGGCACGCACCTGTTCCTGCTGTTGTGCCTCTAAGACCGATTGTTGCAACAAATAACCCATACCAATAATGGCGTTGAGCGGGGTGCGTATCTCGTGGCTCATGGTGGTTAAGAAGGCACTTTTCGCACGGTTGGCGGCCTCGGCTTCGGCACTGCGTGTTTGGAGTGTATTATTCAGCATTTCAAGGGATAGTTGTGCATTTTTACGAGCAGTTGTATCACGAATCGTGCAAAATAACAGCTTTTCCTGTTGGGTACTAAAAGGTATAACACTCACTTCAACTGGCATGACGCGCCCTTCACAGGAGCGGTAGAAGGAGTTGAGTTCAATACGCTTACTCATCCATTTATCATTTCCCAGCACGCGGTGAATGGCTTTTCGGATTTCTTCGGGGGAATACTGAATATCCCATCGTGTCACATGCAGCCCGATGATGGCATCATGCTTATAACCCAGCATGGTGCAAAATGAATCACTGGCTTCGGTCACACAGCCATCTGCATTCACGATGCAAATTCCATCACTGGCATTGCGCAAAATGGTTTGGTTTTTTTCAAACAGTTGCTGAAACCGATATTGACTCTCATGCAGCTTGAAATTGCGGCGAGCCATGCGCTGAACGAGGGCAATAATCGCAATGGTGAGCAGCACGATGGCGGCAATCACCATCATCATTTGCTTTCGTTCTTCTTGCCTTTTTTCTTGCAGTGCCAGCAGTTGGGTGCTTTCGTCCACCCCGACCACTACCGCCAACGGCCAACGGTTCATGCGCCGCCACGAAAAGATCATGGGTACGGGATCGATGCAGGATTTATCACGAAATACCCCCGATTCTTTCGGGCTGGCCGATAAATAAGGGCGCTGGCTCGGCACTTGTCTGGCCAATGCTTCCCATAGATTGCGGCTGCGCGATACAAAACTACCATCCATACGGACAATAGAAATCACATCCGTCGACTCCATGTGCAAGTCGTTGAGTTGTTCTGCCACAAAATCGGGGCGCAACGGTAAACCAATCACCCCTAAAAATTGCCCGTCCTTGCTCCAAATAGGCCGCGTAAGTTGAATGATGGGGGTTTTACTGATACGCCCCACAATCGGCGCACTGATAAAGAGCGTATCGGCTTGGGATTGGGCATGAACCGTGAAATGCTCACGGTCTTGGATATTGAACCGACCGGTCGCACCATTGGAAGAATAAAGTAAATCCCCATTGGCTCCAAAGACCGTGACGAACTGCACCAAACCTGCGGGTAAATTTTGTATCGCCTCTTGGGCGGTTTGATCGAAAGCCTTGGGGTTGGCGAGATACGCTAAACGCAACTGGCGCAAGGTATTGTCGATGCTGATGAGCGTCATTTCCACATACTGCTCAACGGCAGTATTCATGGTTTCCGCACGTTTTTCGGTTTGGGTTTGTACTACACGCAATTCATTGGTATGCGCTACTTCCAAACGATGCCACGAAAGAGTCACGCCAAATAAACAAACTACCGCGATCGTGATGGAAATAATCCAGACCGATCCCCTATTCTCATAGTATTCACGGTAATGCTCATTCATGCCTACTCCATTGTGATTGTCGACAACTCCTTTTTCCAAGTGTGCCAACCATACAACGCGAGCAGGGTAAAAACCGCATACTGAAAGGTAAAGAAATACAAACCTCTCGAAAAGTAGATGCCCGTACAAACCACATCAATCACCACCCAGAGTATCCAATGCTCTATCCACTTGCGTGCCATCCACACCGTGCCAATGATGCCACCCACCAACGAGATCGCGTCCCAGTAGGGTAAAACGGCATCGGTGTACTGGGCAAACCAGTAGCCCGATGCCAGCATCGCCACCCCACCACCGCCCCAATAGGCATACAGCGTAGGACGTTCCATGCGCGAAACGGTTAAGCGTGAATGATTTTTCCCGCCGTAAAGCCAGTGATACCAACCATACAGTGCCATCACCAGATAAAACACTTGCAGGATGGCATCTTGGTACAGGCGCTCAGAATAAAACACAACGAACGAAAACACGATGCTGATCAACGCCACGGGCCAGCAGGCAATATGCTGACGGGAAGTCAGCCACACCCCCATCAGCCCCGCGATGGTGGCAATAATTTCACTGGTTTGCTGCATTCGGTGCGTGATTACGGGTAAAACGAAAATAGGCGGTATCCGGTCACACGATCCGCTTCCCGTGCTGGTAGTTTGAAGCGCACGGGTAAAGTCACCTGAAAATCCGCCAAACTTTTCATCACCCCGCTGTGGGAACCAAATTCCGAAGGGCGAAATACGCGGCGCACCACCGCCTGACCCGCGCTATCGGTGAGTACCAGCTCAACCGAGGGAGTCGCCACATCCAATGCCGCGTTATTTTTCAACGTAAACGCCACTTGGTACACATCGCCAGTCACGCGCGTAAAGGCGGAGCTTTCAATCACGATGGATTCAATCTCACGGTACGGCTGAATCGCACAACCGACCTCGGCACACAATGCTTTGAAATACGGTTTTAGAACAGGGTGCGTTGCCACAATACGGTTGCGTTCGTAATGCAGCACCTGTAGACCCAATCCCGCCAATAAAAGAAACGCCAATAGCGACAACACCACCTTCATCGACGTGGTATTCCATACCGAAGGCACTCCATCACCCGCCTGCAAGAAAGACGGCTGCACGCTGGCATCCGGCTCTTCGGTTTGGGAATGCTTGGGGTCGGTATGGAATATCTCGCTACAGCGTCCACACCGCGCCCATCCATCCGATGCTTTGAGCATCTCAGGGTTTAGTTTGAATACAGTGTGGCAAGAGGGGCATTGGGCAGTGGGGTTCATGGCGTTTTACGGTGTACGGTATACGGTCATCGGTGTGCAGTCATGAGTATCCAACCATCTTGGCTATCGGTGACGCGCAGTTGAACATAAGGGGCATAAGCGGCAATCAATTCATCCGCCTGACGTTCCAAAATACCCGCCAGCACCAAGTGACCCCCAGCAGCGATATGGGAACACAACAGGGGTGCTAACACTTTCAGCGGCGTGGCCAAAATGTTGGCGATGACGACATTGAATTGACCCTGCGCCAATTCTGGCATACCGGCTTGCAGGGTGACCCCGTTATCGGCGGCATTTTGCTGTGTGGCTTCGATTGCGGGTGGGTCAATATCGACGGCGATGGCATTCGATGCACCGAACTTCATCGCACCGATAGCAAGAATGCCAGAGCCACAGCCGTAATCCAGCACCGTGCCTAAATCGGAATGGGTAGCAATCCAACGCAAACACATGTGCGTGGTGGGGTGCGTACCCGTGCCAAATGCCAATCCCGGATCGAGCCGAATGATAGTCGTAGCCTGCGCAGGTGGTTCGTGCCATGTCGGAACAATCCAAAACGTGGGCGTTACCTCCACTGGCGCGAATTGCGATTGCGTGAGGCGCACCCAATCTTGCTCCTCCACCGCGCGTAAATCCAACTGCTGGCAGCCTGCAAAAAAATCCTGCTGCGGCAAAATTTCGGCAGCCTCTTGCGCCAAGGCTTCATTCGCAAACAAAGCGATGATGCGCGAACGCTGCCATCCTTCCTTGGGCGCGGGCATTCCGGGTTCGCCAAACAAGGCTTGCTCGGCATCGGTTTGGGCATCGGCATCCTCAACGCTGACGCTCAAGGCATCCAGCGCATCCAACGCTTCGCTTAAGGCTTCGATTTGTGCTTCGGGGCACATGAGGCAGAGTTCAAATAGGGGCAT
>CALMCD010000301.1 GCA_937863075.1 uncultured Rhodoferax sp.
CGCACGCAATCAAAATCACACACCACGCATTCTGTTTCTGGCATCGTTTGAACCAGTGTAACGACTTGTTCTACGGCATCGAACGCCAGCGTCACGCCATCCACCAGTTGCACCCTATATCCGCCCTGTACTGCATTATGTACGGATTCTGCATGGGGAATGATGCGAACCCGTGCATCCAACCATGCAAAATCCAACATCGCCCGCTGCACGGCAGCATCTTGCGTAGGCGACTGTACCAAGATCAGCTCCCACCCCGTATAAGTTTGGTGCAGTAACGAGGCAAACGTGTGGATCAATGCCAGTGCATGATGCGGTTCTAGCACGAAACTGGCAAACGGTCGCTGCGCCTGCGGTGGGCGTTTGGGTAGGAGCGCACGGTAAAGCGGCAGCGGCATGTATTTCCGAACCCATTGTGCAACGCGACGTGGTGGCGCACCAAACCCCGCGTGCATCAGATAATTGCTCACGCTTTGTTGAAGCTGCCGCAGCTCCACTGCTGCATTGGGGGATTCGGCGTTGAGCTGTTGTAGCTCGTCCATCACTTCTCGGTTTTGCTCTAATAGATAGGCGAGGCTGGCTTTTTCCGCAGCGGCATCGGAGGATTCGGTGGTTGGCATCCGCACCAAGGTACGCGGGATATGTATTGTTTGCTCCATCCCATCCATTGGTTGAAGACGCTCAAAACCCCGTCCATCATCCGCATCAAAGTGAATGGAACGCACCTTGGGATAATTGCGGGCGATGGTGATCGTTTCCTTCAACGCATCCGCCGCCAGCATTGCACCTTCCGTAAGATGCAATAGGTATTCACCGCGCAGTATGTCCGATTCCACGGGAGTGGACGCAATGGCGACCCGCTTATCCAAACGAACCAACGCATTCGCTGCCTTCTTCACGCTGGGCGATGTCGCTTCATCCAGTTGCAGCCACAATTCCCACCCCCCTACCAGTTGATTCGAGAGTGCAAAAAAGCTATCCAGCAATCGACTCACCTGCGTGGGCTGCATCACCACGCTCACAAACGGGCGTTCGGATACCTCATTCACGCCGCTGATGTTTTGCATCAACAACGGGTCAGCCCACGCCGCCGCGAATTGCGCCACATTGGAGGAGCTGGGATAAAACTGTGCCAAATACTCGGCTTTATCCTGCGCTACTTTCAAATCTTCCCGCAGCGCTTGGCGTTCGGCACGCAGCTGGGCAAGCTCCCATTCGCGGTTCAACGTCGACGTATTGGGAATATCTGGTTTTTCAACATCGTTTGAAACATCGTGCTTTGGACGATTAAACGCATGAACCGATACGCCCGCCGCCAATACGCGCTGCAACTGGGGGGGGATGCTATCCAGCGCCGTAATCGCACTTTGCTCTTGCGGGGAGCAGGGTTGGCTGGCACGATGCCGCTGCAATGCGTCAAACAACTGCCCCACCGAAAGACCACGCAACACCGCCGCCTGTTCCTCACCGATGTAATCAAGGTACACATCCAAGAACCAGCTCAACGCCCATTTGGGATGCTGATGGGGTTCGATACCACTCCACTGCACATCAAAATCGCGCAGCCAGTGCAGCAATCCGGTTTCGGTGACATTGAAAAAATGGTAGGGGTAACCGTGTTCCGGTTGCAAAAAGGCGGTGTCGATTTTGACCAGCCCACCGGGTTTCAGCACGCGGCGGATTTCCTGCATCGCCAATTCGGGATACTGCAAATGCTCAAACACCGCTTGGCTAATCACCGCATC
>CALMCD010000302.1 GCA_937863075.1 uncultured Rhodoferax sp.
GCTTACATCATCGGTGATGTCACCGTCACCAACCCCGAACAAATGGCCGCCTACCGCGTGTGGAGTACCAAGGCGATGGAAGAATTTGGTGCTGAAGTGCTGGTGCGCGGCGGTGCAATTGCCGTTTTAGAAGGGGATTGGAATCCTACCCGTTTGGTGATTTTGAAATTCTCCAGCATGGAACAAGCCAAGGCTTTTCATGCCAGCGAAACCTACACCCACGCCCGCAAGCTGCGCGAAAACGCCGGCGTAATGCGGATGCTGGTGGTGGATGGAATTTAAGATTTGTTATTGATTTTTTATTAAAAAGAGGATTGAAAATGAGTGCTATTGTTGACATCGTCGGTCGTGAAGTTTTGGATTCGCGCGGCAACCCCACCGTGGAATGCGATGTGTTGTTGGAATCGGGTGTGATGGGTCGCGCTGCGGTTCCATCCGGCGCGTCCACTGGCTCACGCGAAGCCATTGAGCTGCGTGACGGCGATAAAAAACGCTACGGTGGTAAAGGTGTGTTGAAAGCCGTAAGCCACATCAATGGCGAAATTGCAGAAGCCGTTTTGGGACTGGATGCGTCCGAACAAGCGTTTTTGGACAAAACCCTGATTGACTTGGACGGAACCGAAAACAAATCACGCCTCGGGGCGAATGCGATGTTGGCGGTATCGATGGCGGTAGCGCGTGCTGCGGCCGAAGAAGCCCATCTGCCGCTGTACCGTTACTTCGGCGGCATGGGCAAGATGCAAATGCCCGTCCCCATGATGAACGTGGTGAACGGTGGTGCGCACGCCAACAACAACCTCGATTTGCAAGAATTGATGATTATTCCGCTGGGCGCACCCTCGTTCCGCGAAGCACTGCGCTACGGTGCGGAAGTGTTCCACGCCCTGAAAAAAATCATGCACGACAAGGGCATGAGCATTGCAGTGGGTGACGAAGGCGGTTTCGCGCCCAATGTTCCCAGCCACGAAGCCGCTATCCAAATGATTTTGGACGCGATCGATGCCGCTGGTTTTGTCGCTGGTGAACAAATCGCTTTGGGTCTGGATTGCGCTGCTTCTGAGTTTTACAAAGATGGAAAATACCACCTTGAAGGCGAAGGCTTGACCTTGAGCGCGGAAGAATGGACGAATATGCTGGAAACATGGGTCAATAAATACCCCATCATCAGCATTGAAGACGGTATGGCAGAAGGCGATTGGGACGGCTGGAAGTTGCTGACCGAGCGTCTGGGCAAGAAAGTTCAAATCGTGGGCGATGATTTGTTTGTAACCAATACCAAAATTCTGAAAGAAGGTATTGATAAGGGCATTGCCAACTCCATCCTCATCAAAATCAACCAAATCGGTACACTGACTGAGACGTTTGAAGCGATTGAAATGGCAAAACGCGCGGGTTACACCGCCGTGATTAGCCACCGTTCGGGCGAAACCGAAGATTCGACCATCGCCGATATTGCCGTGGGTACGAATGCGATGCAAATCAAAACCGGTTCGTTGAGCCGTTCCGACCGCATGGCGAAATACAACCAACTGTTGCGCATTGAAGAAGATTTGGGCGAAGTGGCAAGCTACCCCGGTCGCTCGGCGTTTTATAACTTGAAGTAAGTTTCAGGGGTGCATGGTATGGCAAATCGCGTTATTTCCATCGTATTGTTTGCTTTGCTGTGCATCTTGCAGGCCCAAATATGGTGGGGCAGGGGCAGCGTTCACAACGTCTCTAAGTTGGCACAACAATTGCAAGAACAACGTCACTTGAATGCGCAGGCGCGTCAAGCCAATGAACGCCTGAGCGCCGAAGTCAGCGATTTGCGAGAAGGACTGGAGATTGTGGAAGACCGCGCCCGTTCTGAACTGGGAATGGTGAAGCCCAATGAGCTATTTATCCAGATTATTCAGGGTAAACCCCAATCACCTCCAACGAAATAGGCGTAAACCGGGATAGCTGCACCGAATGTCCATTACTACAATCGCTGACACTTAACTGATTTTCAGAATTGTCGGAGAATTTTATGGATATTTTGTTACAGCAGATCATCAACGGTCTGGTTCTGGGCAGCATGTACGCGCTCATCGCGTTGGGGTATACGATGGTGTACGGCATCATCAACCTCATCAACTTTGCCCATGGTGAGGTCATGATGGTGGGCGCACTCACCAGTTGGTCGATCATCGGCTTGATGCAGCAAGCCATGCCCAATACATCGGGCGTTATTATTTTGCTCATTGCCACTGCCATTGCGTGCGTAGTGGCTGCGACGCTCAATTACAGCATCGAAAAAATCGCCTACAAGCGTCTGCGCAACAGCCCCAAGCTGGCTCCGCTGATTACGGCGATTGGGATTTCCACATTGCTCCAAACCTTGGCAATGATTATTTGGAAGCCCAACTACAAATCCTACCCCACCCTTCTTTCCACAACCCCGATTGAAATCGGCGGCGCGGTGATCTCCCCCACCCAAGTGATGATTTTGGCGGTGACTGCCGTTTCGTTGGCGGTGTTGATGTGGTTGGTGAATTACACCAAGCTCGGTCGTGCGATGCGTGCCACGGCAGAAAATCCCCGTGTGGCGGGATTGATGGGTGTAAAACCCGATATGGTGATTTCGGCTACTTTCATCATCGGCGCGGTATTGGCGGCGATTGCCGGGGTGA
This sequence comes from uncultured Rhodoferax sp., assembly GCA_937863075.1. Taxonomy (GTDB): domain Bacteria; phylum Pseudomonadota; class Gammaproteobacteria; order Burkholderiales; family Burkholderiaceae_C; genus Allorhodoferax. The sequence goes on from CALMCD010000302.1 coordinate 2,652, forward strand.
TGTACGCCTCCAACTACGGCACAGCGCAACACGCCATGGGATTTTTACCCGGCCTGAAGGCGTTTACCGCAGCGGTCTTTGGTGGCATTGGCAATTTGGCGGGCGCGGTCGTGGGCGCGATTTTGCTGGGCTTGATTGAATCCATCGGTGCAGGTTATATCGGTGATTTGACGGGCGGTGTTCTCGGAAGCCACTATTCCGACATCTTCGCCTTTATCGTTTTGATTGTGGTGCTGACGCTGCGTCC
>CALMCD010000303.1 GCA_937863075.1 uncultured Rhodoferax sp.
AAATCCCAATCTTCGTACAAATCGAAGGTTTCATCAAAGCGGCAACCTGCCTGCACCAGTTCCCGACGGAACAACACCGCATGAATCGGCATAAAGTTGCCGTAACACAGCTCGCGCGGGGCATAGGGAAAGTCGAACACCACGCCCGTTGGATTGCCCAAACCATCCACACAACGCACGCCGGTATGCACCGCTTTGACGTTAGGATTCAGCACCGCAGCGTGCGCGAGTTTGGCGATATGGTCGGGGTAGAGCCAATCATCATCATCCAGCAGCAAACAGAAATCACCGGTTGCGGCATCCAGCCCCGCATTCGCTGCTTGGGCGCGGGGGAGTGGTTTGCCCGTAGTCGCAATACGAACGGGGAAGGGCAAAAATTGCGTGTTGATTTGTTCCAGCCCCTGCCCCAACACATCCACCAGCACCACTTCGATATGGCTGTGCGTTTGCGTGAGCAGCGAATCCAGCGTTTGCGCCAGCGTTTCCCGTGCCGTGGTGCGGATGATGACCGAGACCAGCGGCATATCCTGCGCCATACTGGGAATTTCACGCGCTAAAAGCCGGCGATGCTCGGATTCAAACGGCATCGTTCCGGCTTGCAAAAGCGTGGCGGCGGAATAATGCTCAAAGGCTTCTACATATTCGGCGGCATTGCCCACGGTCAACGCCCGATAGCGGTTCAGGGACGACACAAAATCGGGGTAATTCACCGTGGAATTTTGGCTGGTAAAACAGCGCATTGCCGTGATTTTTTGCGTCCACACAGTCGAGACATTGAGCAAATAATTGGGACGCGCAGGCGCACTCACTTCATACAAAAACACCGCGCCTTGCCCCAGCCTGCGCACGGCTTCCAGCACCGACATGCTCGCCGCACGGTGGTCAGGGTGCGATTCCCACAGCGAAGGCGCGTAAACCACATCCGCCCCATGCGCTTGTATTGCGTCCATGATGCGCTGCACCAGTGTTTCGCCATAGGCAATGCCACGGTCGGGGATATTCCAGCATTCCAGCGTAATTCCTTGCGTACCTAACGCCACCGTTAACGCTTGGGCTGCGGCTTGGCTTTCTTCTAAACGGGTTGCAGCGTAAGACGTATCACGCGCATTCGATTGGGTATGAAAATCACCTGCCGTCAGCAAAACCACCCGCACCGGATGCCCCGCTTGGGCGTGCAGCGCGATAGCACCACCGCAGCCAAACACCTCGTCATCGGGATGGGGGGCAAAAACCAGCACCTGCCGTGCGGGAGGAAGGGATGAAAGGTGATAAGGAACGATGCCTGCTTCGCTGCTCATTGTTTCTTCAATAATTGTAAAAATGGATTGAAATTCGCTGCGTTCGACTGGTTCTGCTGCGGATTCGCCTGTG
>CALMCD010000304.1 GCA_937863075.1 uncultured Rhodoferax sp.
GGTAGGCGGCCATTTGTTCGGGGTTGGTGACGGTGACATCACCGATGATGTAAGCATGAGACATAGGGATAGAAAGAGGTAAAACAATACTTAAAACGGTTTGTAGCGGGTTAAAAGAAGACTGCCAAAAGCCAGCAGATCATTAAGCCCGTGGGTGATGGCATAAACCACTTTATCCAATTCTAAAGTTTGGTAATCATGGACTGCCACATTGCGAAAACCTACCATCGCTTGCAAACTCGCTGATAACTTGGCATCTATGATTTTATGACGGTGTAGCATGGCAAAGGCATCTTTCACTCCCTGCGAGACACCGAGCGCTTCTTTGGAAATAATATGCTGCGCTAAATCCGATGCCGCTTCGCATGCCCGCAATACATTCATCACCGCAGAATCTTGCAAAGGAAAATTCGTAGCAAAGTTTTGCCCCGCAGCGGCATAATCTTCTCGGCTACGCGCAACACAACGCTCAATGGTTTGTACTTTATTCAGCACCACCATAGGATTCACTTTACTAGTGTTCATAGCGCTTCATCCTTGTAGGCTGCGGTGCTTGCCAGAACGTAGCCGCGCTCAAAAATTTCTGTGAGTTGATCGCGGTGCTGTTCTTTCCAACGCATATATTCCGAGTGGGCAAACGCTTCGTAGTTATCTACTTGAATGGCATCATGGGCAAAAAGACGAATGCCTGTGGTCAAAATTTCATTTTGAAAGACGGTTGTCGTGCGGACAAAATCAATTAAATCGACATCGCGCCCCAAGGATTGCGAGAGTTGTGTGGCGCGATTAAACCGCTCCAATCCATGTAGGGGCGTTGGTGTAAACACCGCAATATCAATATCGCTGTCGTCCCGTAGCGTACCGTTTGCCGCGCTCCCAAACAGCCATGCCGCCCGTGCTTGCGGTAGAACGTCTTGAATCGCTAAAACAATGGCTTCATGGCTGGGGTTCATTAGTACGCCCGTTGCTATTCAAAAATTTTCTTCTAAATAAGGGGATTTTTTGGTCACGCGGTCGAGTTCTAACAGCGTTTCCA